>DASTPZ010000220.1:0-5431 GCA_035761965.1 Flavisolibacter sp.
TAATGGCTTCGCCGACCGCGGCCGCTGACGCTGCTTCGTCTGCGAGGTCCAGGTTCATTGTAACAAGCTTTTCCCTTCCGACAGAACCCAGGTCGGGCAAGGCTTTCCTGGCGATGGCGATCACCCTGTAACCATGCTCGAGCAGGTATTGAACGACTGTTTGTCCAAGCGCGCCGGCGGCACCGGTTACCATAATGGTTTTCATGCTGCGATGTAGTTTGTTGTTGATAAAAAGCCCGGAAGAGCAGACCGGTAAAGAGGCATGAAGGTGGTCAGCCCTCTAAAGCTACAAAGAAAGCTTTTGATGCAGAGATTATGCAGATAGATATTATGCAGAAATCGCTTTAAAACTAATATGGGAAGACATCTGCAGGCAGTAAGCACAGAGATTGGAATAAGGCATCCAGGATCGCCGCAGTAATGAGTATAGATAGACAAATGCCGGCCGGTGAGACCCGGCGGGCAAAGCAGGGCGGCAAGCGGTGCTCCTGCTTTTTGCTTTAATCCCGCTTTTTTACGTTGACGGCGCTGGCGCCCCTTGGGCCCATTTCCACTTCAAAGCTCACCTTATCGGTCTCGTCGAGCGGACCTGCCATCTGGCTGATGTGCACGAAGATCTTTTCACCGGAGCGGTCATCATTGATAAAGCCAAAGCCTTTATCCCTATTGAAGAAAGAGATCGTACCGGTGCGAGGCTGGTCGTCGGCATCGTCATGGTCCCACTTTACCCCGATCTGGATATCTTCCTGGTTAAAAACTTTTTTCTTGCTTGGATCAGGAGCGGTAGAAGAAATGTTGCCGTTCTCGTCTATGTAGGCCATCATTTCCTCGAGGGATTTTCCTTTTTTAGCATTGGCTTTGCGATCCTCCATTTTTTCCTGCTTTTCCTGCCGCTGCTTTTGTTTTTTCTTTTCTTTTTCGCGTTTATTGAATGTTTCTTTTGATTTAGCCATAAATGATTGATTGTATTTTTATTTATAACTGGCTGCAAAAATACCAGGTATAACGATCAGCCATAATTGTACCAGAAGAAAAGGCTGATGAATAGAGATAAGACCGTCAGTCTCACCCATTTGAGCTAAAGAAAAACCCTGCAACAGCAGGGTTTTTCTTTTCGGTCATATAGATTACCACCTGTTGTTGCTTTTGTAACCGCCGTTGTCGCTTTTAAAAGGACTGTTGCTGCGGGCGGGCCTGTCTTCTTTTGGCTTCGCTTCCATTACCTTGATGGCCCTGCCTTCAATAGTAGCCTGGTCGAGTTCGGCGATCGCCTTTTTGGCAGCCGTGTCGTCAGACATTTCTACAAAGCCGAAACCGCGGGATTTGCCTGTAAACTTGTCGCTGATGACTTTAGCTGATGTTACTTCTCCGTAAGCAGTGAAAAATTCTCTTAAGTCTTCATCCTGAACGTTGAAGCTTAAGTTTGAAACATAAATGTTCATACTTGATGATTAAAAAATGAAAAATTATCTGAGAAGGCAACAAGTAAGGGACTAACTAAGATGCAGATTTCTAAGCAGGATAATTAACGATTACTAATGCGAGGCTCAAATTAACAGGTCAAAGATAACACTTTCCCATCCATTTCTTGCCAAAAGCCTCATAAAATGCAGGCTTCTGAACTTTATCCTCTTAATTAAGTTTACCTTTGACACTTCTACGGGTTTTCAGCGCAGCTTTTAAATCTCCCTTCGATCCTGCCGATTTTTCTCCTGTGCCTTTGAAACTTTGTATAACTGAAAATAGTAGTTATGAACATTGATGTATCCAACCTCGGTGACAAGATCACGGGTGATTCCCTTTCTGCCATATTCGCTACTTATGGAAATGTAAGCTCGGCAGACATCCTGAAAGATACACCGGGAGGCGCAGCCCTGATCGTTATGCCGGATGAAAAACAAGCCGCAAAGGCGATCGCCAGGCTGCACGGAAGCATTATCGACGGAAAAGCACTTGTAGTAAAAAGATCGCTGCTTAAATAACAGCAGCTTAAACCAATGCTATCACAATTAAAACAAAGACCATGAATATAGAAGATATAGAAGGGTTCCTTACCAAGAACTCTACGGCAAATGAAGGCTATGTAAAGATAACATTCAAGAAGAGGGATCCGATCTATGGCCTTTTTATCAAAGACCGTGATTATTCTGAGCTTAAATCAAAGAATTTCTGGAGGATAGTGACCAGGACACATTTTGAAGAGTATGGCAAGTCAAAAAATATGGGTCTCGCCAGGATATTCCATGGCTCGGAGTTTTCAAGACTCACATTATACAAGGACAGCTTCGAAGTCTGATCGTAAGCCTTACTCTGTGAACAGGCATAATCCGGCTGATCATGGCTGTTATGATCCGTTTCTATACACGGTCTTGTAATCCTGCATAATCCTTCCAGGCAGCCGGCTCATTCCACTGAAATCAGCCGGAAGTCATGCAGGAAGCCGAATGTAAACGGCATCACCGGTGGTTTCTGTAACAGGTCATTCGTATAATGCTCAAGGCGGAAAGAACCATCGGTTTTTCTGGCCTGACCTACGGACTGTCGTAACTGAGTTGAAGACTTAAATCTTGGAGACGGGCATCAGGACTCTGTATCGCTTACCTCTGCCGCAATGGACTGAACCCTGTCAAGCCCGGCCTGCGTGATGTAAACAACCACCCTTTCGGCATTCACCATGTTAATAAGATTCTCCTGGCTGAGCGCGTTGAGCTGCTCTACCTCCCAGGTACCCTGGTAACGCAATATGATCTCACGGATGCTGCAAGGATAGTTGAGCGGCTGAGAGGTAAGCCTGACGATCTCCCAAATAGTTTGCAGTAAGCGGTCTTTCTCCTCCATGGGATAAATGTAAGGAAAAAAGGCGACAGGAATGAAACTAGTTGCCTCGCTCCGCCGTTCATAAACAGATCATACTTAGGGCAAAAGCACTGGCTGCAGTGTATTTGGCGAGCTTCCGGCAAACCCTCCGCATTCATGCACGCTGAGCCATTAAATCCGGTGATCAGGCCTATGCCTGCTGTTCTGCTTCCGCACTAAAGCCTGAGCCGGTAAACCATGTAGGGAGAGGTACGCTTATTCTCACCATTATTGTATTCCGGCTGCTTATGTATCTGTGAGCAGCTAATGTGCAGGTATCCATCCGCGATAGCGTAGCTATCCGGCCATAGCAAACGCTGGTCTTCCACCACCACGGTCATTTTATGGTTCTTATCGATACGCACGATCCGGTAGTTCTGCAGGTCTCCCAGGTAAAGATTGCCCTGCTTGTCGAAGATCATGCCATCGGTGGTTGTAAACCTGCCAAGGTCCTCCACCCTATTGCCCAGTGCAGAGTCGGGCAGGTTCCAATCGCGGAGGTAGGCAGTCTGGATCCGGTAGAGCTTATCATCTGTAAGTGGCTTGTAGTAAATCCAGGCGCCGTCGGGAGAAAGAGCGATACCGTCGGAGTTGAACTTCGCGGGGCGGCCATCCTTCATCAGTTCCCTGCCATCAATAATAAAGCGAAAAGCCGGATCTGATTTTACCGAGTAGTGATTGCTAAGCACCCTGCGCATACGGCCGGTATTGAGGTCAATGACCACGATACCCCCACCCTTGGACTCCGTTACATAAGCGAACTGCCTTCTCACATCTACCCGCAGGTCATTCACATAGGCTGTATCCGGTACGATGCCGTTGAAAGAATAGCTGCGCTCGGGCCGGCCGGTTGCGTTATTCATCTTCACCAGCTTGGCACCACCGCCCTGTACCGTCTTAAGCATGGGCGCTGCGGGATCGAGCACCCAGAGCTGTCCGTCATCATCAAAATAAACCGATTGCACGCAAACCCATGTATTCTGTCCCGGCTCACCTGGCACCCATTGATTCATGGTATCTGAAGGATACGGACGGGCCGTACTATCTCCCGTTACCTCGGCTACTGCATACCGGTATATCTCGCTCCACCTTGGGTAATTCACCAACAGGCGTCCGCCCTGTTCCTTTGCCACACCGGTAAGCTGGAACATATGGTCTGCGAATATGGGCTCCAGGGCTGCTTTTGAACCGCTGTCGCTTCCGGCAGCAGTACTGTCGGTAGCAGACTTGATCTTTCCATCACCGGATTGACAGGCATACAGCAGGGTTAGACCCAGCATGGCTAAACAGGATTTGATGCGATTCATGTTGAAGAGTTTTTGTCAATAGATCATTCAAGGCATAAAAACTCTATGCCACACCAGGCGGCAAGGCAATCATCCGGCGGACTGTACCGTTTGCAGCTGTGCTCTTGTTGGTAATAGTTTATGAATACAGACGCTCTGCCTTAACCCTCAAGACGGCAGCCCTCTTCCAGGTCTGCTGCCTCTTTGCCGCCGCGGCTGGCGATTTGCACTGTTCCGGGACTTTAAAATGCATTTACAGCGAAGAGCATGATGGGCTGAAGATTCTTAAACTGAGTTCCTGCCAGCATTAATAATACCGAATGAGCTGCGTACCACCAGGCGCTCCAGCACTTCCCTCTTTTCCGGTGAGAGATGCTCATCTTCCCTCAACCGGATGAGCGCATATTGCTGGATGGTGGTCAATGGCAATACAACCCTTTCACGCATTTGAATGGATAACCGGTCAACAGGATAAGCGCTCATCAGCTCATCCTTTCCGGATAGCTTAAAAAGATATTTTTCGGTCAGCCGGTATTCATCCAGGATCATATTCCACATTTCGCCGTATTTCGGGTGGCCGGCAAGATAGGCTGTTAGCGGGAAGTAGCTTTTCTTCATGGCCATCTCACAATTGTCGATCAGGGCCTTGAAATAACCCGACCGTTCGTAAAGGTGTTTTATCTCGCCAAACTTGCCGTTCTTCTCCAATGCTTCCAAAGCAGTGCCCAGTCCATAGTAGCCCGGCACGTTCTGCTTCATCTGGCTCCATGCCCCCACAAAAGGAATGGCCCTTAAGTCTTTCAGCGAAAGACCCGAACCCTTGCCTCTTTTTGACGGCCTGCTGCTGATATTGGTTTCGCTGTAGTAGTTGAGCGGACTGATCTCCGAAAGATAATCCATGAAGATCGGGTGGTTCTTGAGCTTTTTGTACGTTTCATAGCTGATGTCGGAAAGCTCCTGCAGGGCTTCTTCTTGTCCTGCATTCAGCGTTTTGCTGCTTTCTGGCGAAAGCTCGTTGATGATGCCTGCATTGAGCAGCTGCTCGATATTGAACTGCGCCGCTTCCACGTTGCCGAAATTGGAGCTTACTGTTTGTCCCTGTACCGTTAGCTGGATCTCTTTTGTAGAGATGTTCTTGCCTATGGATGCATAGAACCTGTGCGTCTTGCCACCTCCTCTTGCCGGCGGGCCTCCCCTGCCGTCAAAGAAGATCACATCGATGCCATAGGCTGCGGATATTTTTGTGAGCTCCGCTTTTGCCTTATAGATGCTCCAGTTGGCCATGAGAT
>DASTPZ010000221.1:0-8226 GCA_035761965.1 Flavisolibacter sp.
GGAACTCCCTGTTTTCGACCAGCCGTTTACCGGAAAAACAGTATGCAGAACAATCAACTCTTTTTCATACCGCGATCATTCTGGGTATGATAAGGCCCGCAGAACACTCCTGCCACGAAAGCAGATAGCCGTACCCAGTGCTGAGGGGCTGTGGGAAAGAAATGGGGATCAAAGATTCGCATTGAAAGTATCGCCCTGGTTAAGGTCTCCGGTTTCGTACCCTTTCTTAAACCAATACATCCGCTGCTCAGATGTGCCATGGGTAAATGATTCAGGTACCACATAACCCTGAGCCTGTTTCTGCAGCCTGTCGTCGCCGATGGCATTGGCTGCGTTAAGGGCTTCCTCGATGTCGCCGCTTTCGAGCAAGCCTCTCCCCCGAACATAATGAGCCCATACGCCCGCCAGGAAATCGGCCTGGAGCTCCAGGCGAACCGAGTACTGGTTGTATTCACCCTCGCTCAATTGCTGTCTCAGGCGAGCCACTTTCTGCGATATGCCCAGCTGCTGCTGAATATGATGCCCTACCTCGTGGGCAACTACATAGGCCATGGCGAAATCGCCCGGCGCTCCAAACCTTTGCCGGAGATCGTCGTAAAACGAAAGATCAATATAGATGTCCTGATCGCCGGGACAGTAGAAAGGCCCCGTAGCTGAACTCGCATTGCCACATGCCGATTGGGTCGTACCCGTAAAAAGCTCCAGCCGGGGCTCCGCGTAGTCCCTTCCCATCTGGGAGAAAACCTGGTTCCATACATCCTCGGTTTCAGCTAGCACTACCTTTATAAAACGGGCCTGCGTATCCTGGGCGGCGCGCTCTTCGGCTGAGAGCGGCGCTCCTTGCTGCGGCGCCGGGAAGCTTGCGCCGCCTCCATCTCCACCCAACAGAAAATTCACCAGCAGCGCTATTGCGCCCAGTATTCCGCCACCTACAGCGATACCCCCGCCACTGATGCCGCGGCGGTCATCTACATTCGAGCTTTCTCTTCTTCCTCTCCAGAGCATAAAAAGATTTATTTACTCAAGTGAAAAAAACATGCCCATATAAAAGGCTTTAAGCCCTGCATTGATCTGTGCTTTCAATCTTTTATCTTCAGTCTGCTCAACAGTTTGGGGAAGATTATGCACCATAATCATAATCCTCATCCTTACTGCAGGTCCAAACGAACCGGCCGATTCAAGCATATGTTTTGATGAATATGGGTATTACCTATTGAAATCGAACTTATGAAAAAATTTCTATACGCTTCACTTTCCGTCTTCCTGCTTCTCACAGCCTGCAAAAAGCACGATGAGACCATAAATCAGCTCACTGCCACCGACCTTAATTTTATGATGCAGGCCTCTATGGAAAATCAATCGCGCATTATGCTCGGCTCGCTGGCTGCAGCACGCAGTACCCGGCCGGAAGTGTCGGGCTTTGCCCAGCAAACGGTATTAGCGAAGCAACAGGAGCAGCAGGCGTTGTTGCTCCTGGCCGATGAGCTGGGTATGACCCTGCGGGATACTGTTGATACCGACTCCCGGATGCTTCGTCAAAGACTGAGTGCCCTGCAAGGCTATGCCTTCGATACTGCCTATATGAAAAGCCAGCTAAGGGCTGCACAAAAGACCATGTCCTTGTTCCAGCAAGAGTTCAATGAGGGAAAGCACCTTTCTGTAAGATCATACGTGAACAGGTATCTTGAAGATGTTACGAACCAATACTATAAAGCTGATAGTGTTTTCCGATTGCTTTAAACATTGTTCGACCGTAGTGATTCCGCACTCATTCTATCTATCGTCAAAGCAGAGTAGAGGTTTATCGTATTTGCATATGCGAAAACTTCATGGTTCAGTATCCGGCCATGAAAACATCCAGAAAATTTTTATGCTGAGTTTGAGTAGCATGTGTTTTGAGAGCATGTGTTATTATTTGACTAAAAAATGAGGGGTATGAAAAGAACAATTTTATCAGCACTGACCGTATTGACTTTATTAAGTGCTTGCGACAAGGACGAGGATGATGACAATGAGCTCAACTCAACAGACCGGACCTTTATGACGAACGTGGCCATGGGCAATATGGCCGAAGTACAGGCCGGACAGCTGGCGGCCACAAAAGGAACCAATCCGCAGGTCGTTCAGTTCGGACAGCACATGGTTACAGAGCATACATTGGCTCAAACAGAATTGCGGGCTATGGCAGACAGCCTTGGCGTTGCCCTGCCTACAACCGTGGATGCAGAACACCAGGCGCTCATGGTCAGGCTCAATGGCCTGTCGGGCTATTCATTCGACACGGCTTATATGAACAGCCAGGTGAGGGATCACCAAAAAACCCTGAACATTTTTCAAATGGAAATGAATGATGGCAATCACCAGCGCGTTCGCTTCTACGCGAGCAAGTATATGCCTCATATCCAAATGCATTTACAGGAAGCACAGAGTATTCGTAGCAGCCTGTAACTTAATCGATCAAAGCCGGGGTTTATTCCCGGCTTTTTTTTACTGCATAGCTTCCTCCCTTCAGGGCTTGTTTATGCTTGGCAGTTACCGCAGCTAGCACATCTAATGAAACTAAGCTCTTCCTACCTGAATACATCCCATGCGAAGCGAAGCAGGGTACCAAGTACGATGACAAGGAAGAATACCCGGATGAACTTATTTCCTTTCTGAATGGCCAGGCGCGCTCCCAGCATACCCCCTGCGGCATTGGCAACGGCCATCGGCAGGGCTGCAGTCCAGATGATCTTCCCCTTTAGCGTGAACAACACGATCGAGCCGAGGTTGGTGGCCAGGTTCACCAGCTTTGCCTGGGCAGAGGCATGTAAAAAATCGTAACCCACCACTGAAACACAGGCAAGGATAAGAAAGGAGCCTGTACCCGGACCAATAAACCCATCATAGAACCCAATGACCAGGCTAATGATCACCGCATAGAGCCATCGCTTTGAAGGATCCAACGTTTTGGCTTCCTGCTGTCCAAAGTTCTTTTTTGTATAGGTATAGATTGCCACGCAGGCCAGCACAACCAGGAGCACAGGCTTCATGAATTGATTGCTCACATTGATCAGCAGCCGGGAGCCGGCGAAGGAAGCAAAAAAGGCGATCACACACATAATAAGGGACAGGCTCCGGTCGAGCTTTACCTTTTTTACGTATTGCAAAGCCGCAAAGAGGGTTCCGCTAAAGGAAGGTATCTTGGTTGAGCCAATGGCATTTACCACCGGGTAACCACCTAACAATACAAGGGTTGCAGGCGTCTGTATCAGTCCGCCGCCTCCCACGATCGCGTCTACAAAGCCGGCAGCAAAGGCAGCAAGACATAAAAAAATGATCTGCTGAAAGGTGATCTCCATGTGAGCGCGAATATAAGGTCCTATGGGGCTATATCGCTTTTTTCATAAGCCAGTCCCGCTGCATATCATTCCCCAGCAAAAAATCAGTTTCATCAAATTTCACGAAGCCCCATTTTGTATAGAAATCTATGGCCCGCTGGTTCTTTTCCCATACACCCAGCCATACCCATGCCTTGTTCTGGCTGATGGCAATATCTATGCTGGCCTGCATCAGCGCCTTGCCTACCCCGGTTCCGATCATGGAGCTCATGGCATAGAGCCTGGCTATTTCCAGTGCATTGGTACTGCCCAGCGAAGGCGGATGTTTGCCATCCCTGAGCTTTACATAGCCTGCTACTTCTTTGCCGCGGTAAGCCAATAGAAAAATATGGCCAGGAGATCCCACTTCCAGCATCAGCCTGCCGGTGGTGAATTGTTCGTTGAGGAACTTGTCCATATCCTCTGCGGTATTATCAGCAATAAAGGTCTCATAAAAAGTCTGCCGGCTGATATCGGCTATGAGCAGGCTATCGTCGTTTGTGGCTTCGCGTATTGTGAGATTCATCAAAAACCGCTTAAGGAGGAAATTTAGAACAATTTTTTTAGCTTAGTAGTCAATCCAAAACTATGGCGGTTCAAAAACGAAAATCCTGGAAGGAAAAACTGAATATCGATCGCAAGCCCCTGCTTGAAAAAGTACCGAAGGATTTTGCCGGCATAAGCGCCGGGCAGTTGATGCTTATTCCCACACCAAAGCTTGTTGATGCCTATATACGCCAGATACCCGAAGGGAGACAGGTGGATATGCAAACTATGCGCAAGGACCTGGCAGCCGAATACCATGCTGAAGTTACTTGTCCGCTTACCACCGGCATCTTTGTACGGATCGCTGCCGAAGCTGCTTTTGAAGAGTACGAACAGGGAGCCTCACTCAACAGGATCACTCCATTCTGGAGAGTGATCACCGAAAAATCGACCACCGCCAAAAAACTGTCCTTCGGCACGGAGCTTCTGAAAACCCTGCGCAAAAAAGAGGGACTCGATTGAGCGGTGCCTTCAACCCATCGGATTATTTTTTCCTTATTGCCTTTATTTCGCAGGCCTATAATTGAATAATTTCGGCACATGGATGATGCCTATTTTATGAAGCAGGCGCTGGCACAGGCACAGCTGGCATTTGAAGCCGACGAGGTGCCGGTAGGAGCCGTGGTGGTCATGAACAACCGGATCATATCAAGGGGGTATAACCAGGTGGAGCGCCTGTCCGATCCAACTGCCCATGCCGAGATCATAGCCCTTACTTCGGCCTTCAATTACCTTGGAAGCAAGTACCTGCCCGAAGCAACACTCTATGTTACCGTGGAGCCCTGCCTCATGTGCGCAGGGGCGCTCTATTGGAGCAAGATCGGGCGCGTAGTATATGGCGCTTCTGATGAAAAGAACGGCTATCTGCATATAACGCGGGATGTTTCGCCCTTTCATCCCAAAACAGAGCTCATCCACGGCATACTGTCAGAGGAATGTGCAGGGCTGATGAAAGAATTCTTCCGCAGGAAGCGGTAAGGAAAAAGCCGGCCTTTTTCCCGTTGTCCTCTTTTACATTCAAGAATGGCTTGGGACAGAAAGGAACGATCCCCGATCGATAAGGGCCAGGTATGTTTATCTCTATCGTATTGTTTGAGAGTAGGTTGTAAGAACCTCCGTTAAATTAAAAGAGGAGGCAAACAGCAAAACCCTCGCTACCCGCCCGAAGAGTTCCGTGCAGCCTAAAACAACCTGGACCAGCAGCAATGCCTATTGCCCTGCCTGGTAACAGAAAGAAAAAAATAGAGCTGAGTCTATTTAGAGCGATCCTTAATAAATTTGCTCCACGAAACGACAGATCAACATTAACCAAAAATCAATTCAAGCGTTATGGCATTTACCCTTCCTTCATTACCATATGCCCCCGAAGCATTGGAACCACACATCGATGCGCAAACCATGCAGATACACCATGGCAAGCATCACCAGGCTTATGTAGACAATCTCAATAAGGCCATTGCCGGCACCGAGCATGAGAATAAAAGCCTCGAAGAGCTGGTAGCCTCTGCAGGCAAAATATCTCCAGCTGTTCGTAACAATGGCGGTGGTCATTGGAATCACAGCTTTTTCTGGGAAATACTTGGCCCCAATGGCGGACAGCCTTCGGGAAAGCTGGCCGAAGCCATCAATCAGAGCTTTGGCTCACTCGATGGCCTTAAGGAGAAAGTGAATGCAGCCGGTACAACCCGCTTTGGAAGCGGCTGGGCATGGCTCATTGTACGCGATGGCAAGCTGGAGGTTACCTCTACAGCCAACCAGGATAACCCGCTCATGGATGTTGCCGAAGTAAAGGGCACACCCATCCTGGGCATCGATGTATGGGAACATGCTTATTACCTCAAATACCAGAACAGGCGCCCCGAATACCTTACCAATGTATGGAATGCCATCAACTGGAACAAGGTTGCGGAGCACTACGAAAAAGCATCCAAATAGAACTTACCCCCTTCCGGAAAACCGCTTTGAACAAAGCGGTTTTTTTATGTACCTCAGTAATTTTGATCTATGTACGAGCTCATCCTGCAGAATGTATCAAGGCATATCAGCCTTACGGAGGAGGAAAAGGAGCATTTTCTTTCCCTCCTCCAGCCGCGAAAGCTGAGAAGACATCAATACCTGGTGCAAGCGGGTGACCCTTGCCGCTATGAATGTTTTGTGAATTCGGGCATCGTGCGCCAGTATTACCTCGATAACAAGGGAACAGAGCACATTGCCATGTTCGGGATGCCCGACTGGTGGGTAAGCGATATGTTCGGGTTGGTTACAGGCAGGGCCTCGCTTACCAATATCGATGCGCTTACCGACTGCGAGGTGCTGCTTATAGAGCGCACAGCCTATGAGCAGCTGATGCTGGATATTCCCAAGTTCGAGCGCTTCTTCCGTATCCTGCTGCAAAGAGCTTATATCAACCAGCAACAGCGCATCATTGAAGGCATCAGCCTTCCGGCGGATGAACGTTATCTTATTTTTACCGAGCGCTACCCGGCGCTTGAACAAGCCTTGCCGCTTCGCCATATAGCCTCCTACCTGGGCATCACCCCCGAATCGCTTAGCAGGATCCGCCGCCAGCGTGCAAGCAGGCAAGGCGGCTGAATGCTCAATTGCTGTCGGGGATATAATCTAAAATGGCTCAGGTATGAACTTCTCAGCCCGGCAGCTTGCCGCCCCTGTTCATGATCAGGCGGTCCAGCGAATATTTGCCGCTGCCATTGATTACCAGCACAAGGGCCATGCTCACAAAGAGGATGTCGAACTCGTAGCCTTCGCCCCGAGCCTGGCCGCCCCAGTTCATAAAGAATCCGTTGGAAAGATGATCCACAAAAAAGGCCCCGGCCATTACGATGATCATCAGCGCTGCATTGATCCTTCCGCCCAGGCCAAGGATTAGCAGTAGGGCGCCGGCCGACTCAATAAGGATAACAACCACGCCAAGCCAGTAGGGAAGCCCAACGAATCCTGTGAAATAATCCATGCTGCCTTTCCAGCCAAAGCCCTTGAACCAGCCGAATGCTTTCTGGAGGCCATGAGCCAGCATAACGATGCCCAAGGGCACCCTGAGGAGAAACCAGTTGAGATTGTTTTCTGTTCTGATGAGTCTTTGCAATGTATTCATTGGTTTTTTATTGATACCATGCAAAGATGAAGGACAGGCCCAGCCGCATCCAATAACGGTTGTTAGGAAAAAACCTTATCATTTGACAGGAAAAGACTTCTCTAATGCTCTTTGTGGTGGTAGCCCAGACGGTTTGATAAGGGCGTCTTTACCCGTGCATCAGGGAACGGGGTCATAACCATGGCCACCCCAGGGATGGCAGCGGCTGATGCGCCTTACAGACAGCCACATGCCCTTGAACAGGCCATACTTTCTGAAAGCCTGGAGCGCGTAATGTGAGCAGGTGGGCGTGAACCTGCACTTGGGACCCAGCAGGGGCGATATCATCCACTGGTATAGCTTGATCAGCCCGATGAAAGGCAGGGCCAGCAGCTTAAGAAGGCTTTTCATGTTTTGCTCCTATGTTTGATTCCAGCTTCTGCAGGCATTTTGCCATGGCCTCCTGTACGGCGGCAAAAGGCATCATCGTTTTACTGGTATAGATGAAGAATAGATAGCCATTAAGGTTATGCTTGAGGGTAAGCTGAACAAGACTTTCTTTCTGAAGCCGGTACGACTCGCGCAAAACTCTTTTCAGCCGGTTGCGGTCCACTGCTCTTTTGAAATTTTTCTTGCTGGCCGTAACACCTGCCTGCAAACCCGCCGCACCCGATGCCGGCTCAAATTGAAAGCTGAGCCTGATGGGCGGAACAGAAAGACTTTTGCCCTTTTGAAAAAGTTCATCGATCCGCGTGCGGCTTTTGAGCTTT
Organism: Flavisolibacter sp.; assembly: GCA_035761965.1. GTDB lineage: Bacteria > Bacteroidota > Bacteroidia > Chitinophagales > Chitinophagaceae > Flavisolibacter. The sequence goes on from DASTPZ010000221.1 coordinate 7,767, forward strand.
TCCCGGCTGCGATATCGCTTTTTCATCACCATGGGCTAAAATAGCAAAAAGCCCCGAACAGGGTCGGGGCTGGTTTCTTTCATACCTTCCGGTCTATTTTAATTTCTTCTCGTCGCTCACAGTCAGTTTATGACGTCCTTTGGCACGACGGCTGGCCAACACCTTTCTTCCATTAGCTGATTGCATACGCTTGCGGAAACCATGAACGGTTTTGCGGCGGCGGCGATGCGGTTGAAATGTACGTTTCATTTAATAAGTTTTTTTCACGTTTACGAAATAACCTGTGGAGAGCCAGGTTGTTTTCAGTTTACCACAGGTCACCACACCCGTGATTTTGTGAAAGGACGGCAAAGGTAAGGCCTGGTGCCCAGATTTCTCGATTTTCAGGGGTGATTTTTGAGGGAAGCTGTTAAAATAGCCACTCCTAGAGGTCTGTGTGGCTTGCAGTCACCTGTTCGCC
>DASTPZ010000222.1:0-9167 GCA_035761965.1 Flavisolibacter sp.
AAGCTGCCAGAGACCTACAACAAGTTTTTTTACTTCGACCGTTTCTATAATCTTCGCTGGGAGTTCACGCGCTCGATCACCTTCGATTTCAATGCCGTGAACAATGCCAGGGTGGATGAGCCTTTTGGCCGCATCGATACGAAAGAAAAGAAAGATTCTGTCAAGCAGAATTTCCTCAAGGGTGGGCGTAATACTCATTATCGTCATGAGGCAACCTTGTCTTACACATTGCCTACATCCAAGCTGCCCTTGCTCGACTGGACAAACATTCGTGCCACCTATTCGGCAAAATACGATTGGATAGCCGGCTCGCTGCTTGACCGCGACCTGGGAAATACGCTTGTAATGGGACAGACAAGGAACCTGACGGCAGACCTGGATTTCGACAGGCTCTATACCAAATGGAAATTCCTGAGAGCTGTTTATACCGACGGCCAGGCAAAACCTGTCAAGGACTCCGCCAGGAAAGGCAATGGAAAAGACAGCATCCGCAGAAAGCAGAAGAATCCTAACGACCTGCCTTATGTGGGGCCGGTACCGCGTTTTTTTGCAAAAATGATCACCTCCGTACGCCGGATCGGTGTTCAGTATAATGAGGACCTCGGTACGCTTCTTCCGGGATACCTTGACAGCACGAAAGTGCTTGGCATGAATCCCCGCAGCGGCAACCCAGGCTGGAAGTACATCATGGGATACCAGCCTGATACGAATGATATCAACAGGCTGGGTCAGCGCGGACTGTTATCACGCGATGAGCTGTTCAATGCGCTTATCCAGCAGCGCTACAATCAGCGGATCAGTATTACCGCTCAGGTATCGCCGATCAGGGATCTCAATATTGATCTCAACGTGGAGCGCACTTACGACAAGAACTATTCTGAGCTTTACAAGGATATCAAGGATACGGTCTTCCCCGGCTTAAGGCGTTACAATCCGTATGCTACGGGAAGCTTCAGCATGAGCTATATTTCCTATCAAACCCTCTTTGAAAAATTCGATCCTCAGGAAGTGTCGTCTACATTCAGACAGTTTGAAGCCAATAGGGCGCTCCTGTCGCAGAGGCTGGGCACCAAGAATCCTTATTCCGCCGGCAATCCTAATCCGACAGACCCCGGTTATGCAGAAGGTTACGGACGTTATGCCCAGGATGTGCTGATTCCGGCCTTCCTTGCGGCGTATACGAAAAAGGATCCGATGGACATTCAGCTCATTAAAAATACAAATCCCAACCTCAGGGCAAATCCATTCTCCAGGCTTATTCCAAAGCCTAATTGGAATGTTACGTATAGCGGTCTTACCCGTATGAAGGGAATGGAAAAGATATTTACCAATTTTACCGTAAGGCATGGCTATAATAGCAGCCTGAGTATGAATAGCTTTACAACGGCATTGCTGTTCCAGGATATTTTCCAAACAGGCTATCCATCCTTCATTGATCCACAAACCGGCAACTACATACCTTATTTCCTGGTGCCGAACGTAACCATCAGTGAACAATTCAGCCCGCTGATTGGCATCGATGCTACGTTCACCAATCAGCTTGCCGCACGTTTCGAATACAAGAAAAGCAGGCAGCTGAGTCTTAGTCTTGTTGATTACCAGCTTGCCGAGAACCAATCTACGGAGTATACTGTCGGCATCGATTGGAGAAAACGTGGTGTTCCCTTCCTCCAGAACATCAAGATTGGCAAGAAAGGAACAAAGCTTGATAACGATGTTACCTTCAGGTTCGATTTCAGCATGCGTGATGATGCAACTGCCAATAGCAAGCTCGATCAGAATACGGCATTCGGGACATCAGGCCAGAAGGTAGTTCGCCTGGCTCCTTCGATCGATTATGTGATCAATAACCGTGTTAACCTGAAATTCTATTTTGAGCAAAACAAGGTTATTCCCAAGATTGCAACCACAGCTCCCATCACCACTACACGGGCTGGCCTCCAGGTAAGGATATCGCTGGCGCAGTAAATGAAGTAAGGCATAGATCAATGCCATGTTTTGATACAACAACCCTGTCGGCGCTTAGATAGCCAAGGAAGGTCTCTGCCATGAGAGCATGAACAGTTCTATTCGGACGGAGTCAGCCTGAAAAGATATAACACAGGCGAACCTTTAGGCTTTCGGATGCGCCGGTGGTGCAAATGCTTTTTCAAGGATATGCCTCATAGGAATATTGCAGGGGATGACACGCTTTTTTACAAGGTCCCTGATTCGGCAGGAGAAATTTATCAAGGCCTCGTTTTAACCAGCAGCATCACGTAGCCGCAGAGGTTCTTTTTCTTCTTTTTATTAACCTGTACAGGCTTGATCATGTGAAACTCGGAGAACTTAGGCACATAAGCGAAAGAAATGATATTGCCGTCGATCTCGTCCCACATTTTTTTCTGGTAGGTTACCATCTTCTCATCCCAGTCATACATCCTTACCTCGTAAAGCTTGGAAGAATAATCACCGATAAAGATGATCTGGTATGAGGTTCTTTCGTTAAGAGGAGCTATCACAGGCATTTCGTACTCGCTTTCCATCATGATGGAAGCTTCCTTATACACATCATACCCTTGTTTGGAGAAAAATTGTCTGATGCTATCCGCCTGTCTAAGGATGGCGGTATCATTGCAAGGCTGCATCTTGATAACTTCCTGTGAGAATAAGAGAGACGCGGGCAGCAGGAAGAGGGCGGCTAGGATAAAAATGGTTTTTTTCATGGATTTGTTGATGGACGTACTTGAGGGATAAAAGTAGCAGAATTTCTACTGGGATAAAAGACGCACCGGTTAATTTTTTGTGTTTAGTGGTTTTTCTAAGTGTATTTACTAGTTGATGTATACATATCCTCCCGGTAGCACGGGAGGCCTGTATCAGCTCGGGAATTCACTTTTTGGCAAAAAATGAGGCTTATCGCTGTAACTCACCTGATTTATCGAAAAGATAGCTGCTCGCCTGCTGGGTGCAGGTAACAACCAGGTCGTTTATGCACACATGTGGAGGCAGGGAAGCAGTGTAAAAAATGATCTCCGCTACATCTTCGGCGGCAAGGGGCTCATAGCCTTCGTACACTTTTTTTGCCTTGTCTTCGGCTCCTTTGAACCTGACCACGGAAAATTCCGTTTCTGCCGCACCCGGGTGTATGGCGGTCACCTTGATATGATGCCGCAGCAGATCCATACGCATGCCCTGGCTGATGGCATCAACAGCGGCCTTGCTGGCACAATAGACATTGCCTCTTTCATATACCTCTTTCGCGGCGATCGAGCCAAGGTTGATGACATGGCCCTTTTTTCTTTCTATCATAAATGGAATAAGGGCCTTGGATACATAAAGCAGTCCTTTCAGGTTGGTATCGATCATGATGTTCCAGTCATCCAGGCTGGCTTCCTCAAACAGGTCCCGTCCAAGCGCAAGTCCTGCATTGTTGATCAAAACATCCACATTTTTCCAGGCTTCGGGAAGGCTGTTTATTGCCCCGAATACAGCCTGCTGATCCATTACATCAAAAGGCAGTGAGTAGCATTGACAGGCATGTTTTTCTTCAAGCTCCTTTTTCAATGAGTCGAGCCTTTCCTTTCGCCTTCCGGTAAGGATGAGGTCATAACCGCCGACTGCAAATCGAAAAGCGCAGGCTTCACCAAAGCCCGACGTTGCGCCAGTGATGAGGACGATCTTGTTCATGCGGCAAAGATAGAGCGGAAGCCGGTTGCTATCCGGCCATAATTTCATCGCAAGCAGAAGTTCCCGGATCCGATGTATGTGAACATCCTTACCTGATTAAGGTTACAGTGCCTTTGGAGAATACAACCTTACCCGTAAAATCAACACCTCTTACAACCCAGACAAAGGTGCCGGAGCTTTGCTCCTTACCCTTGATCCTGCCGTCCCATCCCTGCTCGTTGATAGTAGTGCTGAAAACCAGCTCACCCCAGCGGTTGAAAACCCTAAAGTACTCGAGGCGTGAAAGGCCAACTGCAATAGGTCTGAATACGTCGTTAAGGCCGTCACCATTTGGGGTAAATGCCGAAGGGACAAAAACCTGAGGATTGGTCCGGAATATCTTCACCCTCACATGAGTGGAGTCGGCACAGCCGTATTCATCAGTAACAACTACCTTGTAACGGATGCTGTCAAAGCTTCCATCATAGATGGCGATCGGGTCGGCCCGGTTAAAATCATTGAGGGCAGTGGATGGAGACCAAACATAACCTGTTCCTCCTTCAGCATTGAACTGAAGGGGCTGCCCGGCCACGACCGAAGTATCCCGCCCGGCAAACGCATTGACCTTAGGCAATACGGTAACAACAACAGTGTCGCGTTTTGGCTTGGGGCAGCCTATGTCGTCTGTTACAGACAGCACATAGCTGGTGGTAAGCCTGGGTTTGGCGATAGGCTCCAAGGTATTGGCATTGGTAAGCGTGGACACGGGTGTCCATGTAAAGGCGCTGCCCGTTATGGATCCGCGCAATTGAGCCGATGTATTGAAGCAAATGACGGTATCCGGGCCTGCATCAGCCTTCGGATAGGGAACCAGCGTTATAGTTATATTATCGGTTGCCGTGCAGCTGCCGATGGTGGCCGTGACCTCGTAAACCGTGGGGTTGGAAGTAGGCAGGGCCATGGTGGTGAGTCTGTCAGGATTACCGATCTCGCCGGCAGGCGTCCAGTTGAAACGGAGACCATCCGAAACCCCTGTAAGCCTTACCGAGTCGGTAGCGCATATGACCGTATCCGGTCTTAGCTGCAGTGTAACAAAATCAACGACCCTCACCCTGGCAGTATCGTAGTTCAGGCATCCATTGTCGTTTAACTCTACAATATAGCTGGTTGTAGTAGTGGGACTGACAGTGGGTGTGGCCGTATTGCCGCCTGAAATGTTAGCATTGGGTCTCCAGCTAAATGTGCCATTACCAACAGCCTGGAGCTGCACATCATCGCCATTGCAGATAAGCGTATCCTTGGGGATGATGCTTATCGGAGGCCGGTCTACGATCGGTACTTCCTTAAACACCGTATCGATGCAGCCTTTGCTGCTGGTAACAATCATGCGCACATTCCTGTTACCATTACTGGGATAGATATACGTAGGATTTTGCAGTCTTGACGTGTCCTCATTGGTGAGGTTGTCCCCGAAATCCCATCGCCAGCTGTTTACAAAGCCATAGACTGTGGTGGTACGGTCCGAAAAATTGGTTGGCTTGTTTGCGCAAACGCCGGCAAAGTCGAAGTCGGGAAAGAAGCCAGGGTAAACAAAAGCGGTGCTGGTAGCAGAATCTGCACAGGGCTCGCCGCGGTTAACCACAAGTTTGATGGTATAGGTGCCGGTATCCGGAAAAGTATGTGTTGGGGATTCTTCGCTGGAGAACTCATTGTCGCCAAAGCTCCAGTTCCAGGAATTGATCAAACCATTGGCCGGGGCAAGGTTTTGAAAAGTCCTGGTAAAATCATCGCATATCGGAAAAGAAGCAGGCAGGGTAGCTTTCACCAGGTCGCAATCTCCAACTTTGATCTGGAGGTCCTTGCGCTGGGTAGCTATGGCAATGCCGTTCCTGAACTCGGTAACGCAAACCGTAACGACATAAATGCCGGCCGGCGGCGCAATACCGCACATGACCCCGGTTTGTGGATCAAGAGTAACTCCGCTTCCCAGCGGAGAAACCTCGCTGTAAGGAGCAGCATAAGGAACCTCCGACCATTGGTTTGGAGGAAGGGGGGGATTAGGAGCCGGATCGCCCGAAGCGCCGCCCCGGTATGCTGTGCAGAAGCTGTAAACAAGAGAATCATTGTCAGGGTCAGTAGCACCGAAATTGTAGCAAAAGGAGTTATCGGCACAAACGATTACGGTATCTTGCCCGATAAAGCGGGCACTATTGTTGGAAGGGCCGTCGGCAAGGGGCGATGTTCCAGGAATAACGGCTGAATAAGTAGCGCCTACATTGCTCGAGCCAACAAGGTTATTGATGCCCGAAATACGGCAGCAACGCTGGTAAACTACTTTGTAGCCGCTTGGTGTGCCCGGGAGGGTTACCGTAAAAGCATAGTAGCCCACCTGGTAACAAACATCAGGTGGATTGTTGATGCAGGGGTCGGGGCTTCCGATCTGGAGGGTGACAATTTCTGTACGTGCGACCGTTCCCTGCCAGGCCGATGTGTTGCTGGCAACATTATAGATCGCGATAGGAGCAAAATCGTCCAGGTTGGCCCCGCTCGAAAAGCAGTCACGGTAAAGCTTTAGAACGATATTGTAGGTATAGTTATTTCCATCCCGGCTGGCCAGCGTGTAGTACATCTCCCCACCCGTAATGTGGTTGGCATAGGTAAATATGCCGCTGAAGGAAAGCAAGAATAAAAAGTAAAGTTTCTTCATCGGGTTAGGTGATGCTATCGAGAAATTCTTTTACAAGCCGGTTTGATAATTTGGTTTCTTCCAACATGCCCATATGTCCTGAGCGCTCAAGGATATGAATATACGATTTTTCGGGAAGAAAACACTGCTTTAGGCCATCTTCCAGGGGTACGGCGGCATCATGTCTTCCCATGATAAAAAGCACCGGTACGGCTGAACTGCGTAATATATGCGTCCTGTCTGGTCTTTTCATCATAGACTCATAGTAAGAAACGAGTGCACTGCCTGAAAAGTTGTGTGAATCAGCTATTTGTTGCTCAATCAGTTCGGGATTTTCCGTTTTGGTCTCCGGACCAAATAAGTTGGGAATGCTCGTCTTTAAGAATGCCGTCGCGCCGTTGTTTTGAATAAAATCTATCCCTTTCCGCCTCGTAGCCTTTTTTTCGTCGCTGTCGGCGAAAGCGGATGAATGAAAAAGGCCGAAACCTTGAAGCAGCCGGGGGTATAGCTCTGCAAAAGCCAGAGCGATGTAGCCGCCCATACTGTGCCCGATAAGCGTGCAGCGTTCTATGGCAAGCGTTTTCAGTAAAAAAGCCGCTGCTTCTGCCAATCCCTCCATGGACATGTCGGGTATGGGCGATGAATGTCCGCTTCCTGGCAGGTCCGGTATGATCAGCCGGTAATTCTCCAATACAGGCCACTGTCTTTTCCATATCTCGCCATCTTCCCCAAACCCATGCAGCAGCATTACGGCTGGCCCCCTGCCCACTTGCCTGTAATACAGCTCACGTTCTTTATAGAACAGTGTTTTTCTTTCCATATGAGCTTTTTTTAGATAAAAACCAGCTTCTCAAGGCAATTACCATGACGATGGGAAGCAGGGCGGTATTCAATTGCTGTGGAAGGAAGAACCATGTAACTGCCAGCATGAGGCTCATCCAGAAGCTGAACCGGAAATAGTTCCTGATCCATTTCTTCTGGCTATACGCAAAAAATGCGGCAATCAAATGGCCAGGGAAGGCCCAAAGAAGGTTCAGGTTATTGCTGCAAACGGTATGATCCGTGGCAAACCACATGAAGAGCAGCAGTAATCCTGCTAATCCAAGCACAAAAAAGAATACATGATCAAAAACACGCATCGCACGGAGAGCCATATCGGTGCGGAGGAAGGAGAGGGCAACGATCAGCACCAATAACAGGGAAAAAGAGGCGCCGGGGGTGATCCAGCTTGTGTCCTGCAGGGCTGAAGGTTGGTCCAATATCATTTGAGGGGGGCTTGCTAATGGCTTTCCTCCTATAGTGGCATTGTCAAAGCCTTTGAGCAGGTAATCCGGAAGAAACATTGCCTCCCGGTTGGTAACTGCCCGGTCGAGTTTCATGCCCAATAAAATATCAATTCCTAGTTTGCTCCAGTATTGGTTGCCCGCGTCCAGGTAGCTGTGTATCAGGTTGCGGAAGCTAAGCGGTCGTTCCGGCAAGATATTTTCGAAAACAACGCTGTCGGCGGCCTGCCCGATGACCATGTCTCCCGCCCGGGTAGTGCAGTTGTCGAATAAGAAGTCGTAGCGGTAGTACCTGTTCTCGGGCCGGGCATTTTCCAGTAGGGCCTGCAGGAGCCTTTGCTTTTCAACACACCCTAATTGTATGATCTGCTCCTGTACGCTGCGGCTTTCCAGTTGATACTGGTAAAGAAAAGCATTGAAGTCGTCCACAGATACATAATACAGCAGCTTGCCCCTGACGAATTGCATATAAAAATCAGGACCATATTCAAAGCTGCCATAGTTAAATACCAGGTCAGAACCATTGGAAGGATCCTTTACCCGTAAAGCTGTATGCCCAAAGGTGGAATAGAGCTCTTCGCCGGGCGCACAGGTAAGAAGGCTTACCTGCAAGCTACAGGAGTCTTTCTGGGCCTGAGCCTGGTTAAAACAGTTGAGTAAGAGGGCAGCAATAAACAGTATCTTCTTCAAAATGCTTGTTTGTACCGGCAAGATAGGTAAATCATAAAGCAGATTAATTCTTGCATCTGTTAAAGGAGAGGCTTGTTTTTCCTATTTTACAGGCGATGAAAGAAGACGAGAGAATCAATTTGCTGCAACAGGAGCTTGAAGATCTCCAAAGGCGTCTGGCTCAACAGCAGCATGAGGTTGAGCGTATGAAGCGACAGCTTGGGAATCTGGCTGGTCAGAAGCAGGAAGTGCATGGGGTTGCACCGGGAGATGCATCAAGCTGGTCTCTGGAGAATTTTATCGGATTGAGGCTTATTCATTTCATCGGCATTATTGTGCTGGTGGTAGGTCTGTCCATTGGGGTAAAATATGCCATCGACCGCAACCTGATATCTGAGGGGCTGCGGATCGGTCTGGCCTATGGAGCGGGAGCCATATTGTATGGCTTGTCTTTACGCCTAAGAAATAAATATGTGCTATTCAGCGCTATCCTTTTCAGCGGTGGCATGGCCTCTGTTTATTTTACCACTTACGCAGCACATGTTTATTATAGCATCTTTTCATTTGCATTCGCATTTATATTAATGGTTCTCCTGACCGTCTATACCGTTTACGAAGCTATGCGATACAGTCGTCAGGAAATTGCCTTGCTTGGACTTGTAGGTGCTTATGGAATACCTTTTCTGATCAGTGCCAACTCAGACAGGCCGGAGCTGTTCTTTATTTATATATCCCTGATCAACTTAGGTGTGGCTTTCTTGTTTATCAAGCGCAGCTGGAGGCAGGTAAATTGGGCTGCGCAGTTATTAACCTGGGTACTTTTTATTGGATGGGCATCTATGGGTCAGACAGCCGGTACAAAAGAGCAAGGCATTTTCTTT
>DASTPZ010000223.1:0-10269 GCA_035761965.1 Flavisolibacter sp.
GATGGTAGCTCCTTCGAGGTGAACAATGCGCAGGTCGCCGTAGATGCAAAGCCTGCCCGCTTTTTGCAAGCGGCTGCACCACTCCACCTCCTCCGCATAAAGAAAAAAGTCCTCATCCATTCTTCCTGCTTTTTCAACAGCTTCTTTTTTTACCATCAAAAAAGCACCGCTGATCCAATCAACCACCTCGGTATCGGCAGCTTTTTGCACATTGGGTACCCTGGCCTTGGCGCGATAGCCCAGCCAGCGAACGAGGGCGCCCCAATACGGAAGCGGCAGCAAGTGGTTGAGCCCACCCTTCACAAAAAAATTACCCGAGATCTGGAAGCTGCCATCGGCATTGAGCTGCTGCACACCGGCAGCGGCATGATCAGAGGAAAGCAGCCGCTCGCAGCAACGCGTGATAGAGTCATCGATAGCCAGCGTATCGGGATTGAGCAAAAGATAAACATCGCCCTTCGCGGCCTTCATGCCGGCGTTATTCGCCCTGGCAAAGCCGGCGTTATGATCCATATCGATCCAATTTATACTGGGAAATTGCGACTGCAGCTGTTCCCGGCCACCCAGGGCGGGATCATTATCGACAACAATGATCTCCCCGTCCAGTGCAGGGTTCCATTCCTGTACAGAAGCCAGGCAATCACGGATCAGGGAGGCGGAACGGTAGTTGACGATAATGATGGACAACATTTGCTCAAAATAGGTTTTTCCCTATTATTTGGTAAATATGCACATAGATTCGTTATTTCGCTGACCATGCCGGTACAAAGCCCCGTTACATATACTGACAAGACCAGGTTGATCGATAATTTTGAAACAAAAGAGATCATTGCTCTTTATAAGGCCGAGGGCATAGATATATCGCGTTTTTTCGAAGGCAAATCAACCATAGCCCTGTACGAATGTGAGGCCACCGGGTATCGCTTTTTTCATCCCCAAGATATTTTTGGCGACGATGGATTCTACCAGGACCTGTATGAAAAGATCCCCGGCTATTATCATGTAAACAGGTGGGAACACAAAATAGCTAAACAACTCCTTCACAAAAACAGCAGTTTGCTGGAGGTGGGCTGCGGCGACGGCTTTTTTTTGAACGAGGCCAAAGCCATATGCGGGTCAGTAAAGGGCCTGGAGCTGAATACAACGGCAATACAGGCTGCACGCAAGAAAGGGCTTGATGTGGATGATACCACTATACAGGATTTTGCGGCTTCTGTACCAGGTCCCTACGATATTGTGTGCTGCTTCCAGGTGCTGGAGCATATATTTGATATCCGTTCTTTTCTTCAGTCCATGATCCGCTGCGCCAAACCGGGAGGGTTACTGATCATTGCCGTTCCGAACAACAATCCTTATCTCTTCAAAAGAGAGAAAAAACACTACCTCAACCTGCCGCCGCACCATGCGGGCTTATGGAATGAACGCTCGCTTACGAACCTCAGCACGGTTTTTCCGCTCGAAGTGAGCCAGGTTCTTTACGAACCACTTGTTGAACTGAAGATGTGGTATAAGGCCCAGGTGGAGTTTTATAAAAGAGAAAAACCTTTGGTTGGAAAAGCATTAAGCCTGGTGCCAAGACAACTGTACAAGCCTGTTCTCAGATCCCTGAGACATAAAATACAGGGCAAAACGATTATGATAGTTTACAAAGTCAGTGCCCGATGAAGTCCTCTCCCAGGGCACTGGCGGCCCGATGGCTAAGCCCTTTGCTGATTGTCCTATACTATTCCCGTTACAGAAAGCTGAAAAAACTTGTCAGTAACAGCCTCCAAAATCCCTTCGATGTATTCCTGTTCTTCCCTGCCTACCACATGGGTGGAGCCGAAAAAATACACCTGGAGATACTAAGATCCATCGCCCGGTACCGGAAACTGACATTCATTGTTCATAAATCCGCTTCAAGCATACTGAAGAAAGAATTTGAAAAGAGCTCCGACGGCTTTATCGATTTCCATGCTGTGGGTAACCATCCATACTTCCGCAGAAGGCTAACCAAGCTACTTGCGAAACAATTCAACAAGCTCCGGACTCCCTGTACAATATTCGGGTGCAACGCAGCCATTTTTTATGACGTTGCTGACCTGGTCAATAATCCGCTGATCAAAACAGTGGACCTGATCCATGCCTTCTCTCCTTATATCAATGGTATTGAAAACCGGGCTGTAAAAAGCGTGTATAAGCTGGAGCAAAGGATTACCATCAATAAAAGAACAAAAGAGGATCTGGCAGAACAGTACCGCCGCCACAGCATTCCGGCTAGCTATCTTGACCGGGTTTCGATTATATACAATCCATTGGGTCTTGCCTGTCCGCAACTAAACAAGCAGCCCGCACCTCCGTACCGGTGCCTGTGGGTGGCCAGGGGTTCAAAGGAAAAGCGGCCGTGGCTTTTTGTGGACATTGCAAAGCGATCCAGGGAGCTCGGTTTGCCTTTTTCCTTCAGTATGGTGGGCGATGTTGAGGGCATGATTCAAAACGACGCAAGTGAATATGTTCGCCTGTTTGGACCCATCCATGACAGCAGTAAACTCAACGAAGTCTACCAGTCACATGACATACTTATCACCACTTCAGTATATGAAGGCTTTCCGCTAACGATCACAGAAGCGGTATGCAATGGCCTGGTGAATATCAGTACGAACGTGGGAGGAATTGGTGAGCATCTGCATCACCGGATCACCGGACTTTTGGCTGAAGACGATGCGGATGAAAAGAAAGTCACAGAGGGCCTTGTCAACTGCCTGCAGCAGGTGGTAGAACAACCCGAATTATTTACTGATCTTTACCGGGCGTCGCGGGATTATTTTATCAACACATTCTCAGATGAAGATTTCAGGAAGAAATATCTTGCCGTTCTGATCCATGAATAAATCGCCACTGATATCTGTAGTTATTCCCTGTTACAACGATGGTGTCTACCTGCCTGAGACCATTTCCCATCTACAAAAGCAGACCTTCCGAGATTTTGAGGTTATTGTTGTTAATGACGGCTCTACTGACCATCATACACTGGAGATTCTTGACCAAGTATCCAGCCAGGGCATAACAGTGCTGCACAAGGCCAATGGCAGAATGTCATCGGCGCGGAACTATGGCGTAAAGCATGCAAGTGGCACTTATATCGCTGCCCTTGACGCCGACGATTATTTCCATCCCAGTTTCTTTGCCAAAGCCGTTGCTATTTTGGACAGCCAGGAAAATACGGCAGTGGTTACAAGCCATATTCAGCTGTTTGGGGAATTCAGGAAGGTATCAAAGCCAAGGGGTGGCGACTCCTATAACTTTTTGTTTTCGAATCAGTGCCCGGCTTGTGCCATGGTAAGAAAGAACTGCTGGGATGCTGTTGGAGGATATGATGAAAAAATGGTATTTGGATATGAAGACTGGGAGTTTTACATACGCATTACGCAGCAGGGATGGACAGTTCATGTGATACCTGAAAAGCTTCTGTTTTACAGGCAAACCAAAAAATCGACTCACAAGAATGATACGCTCACGCATCGCGCCGAGCTGGTAGATTATATTTTGGACAAGCACAAGGATTGGTACAATCAAAAATTGAAGGAGTTGATTACGCGGGAAGCTATTGTATACCGGGATAGCCGGGTTTCTTTTCAATTGATAAGCGAAATGTTAAAGAACCGGCTAACGGGCAAGTACAGGTAAAAAAGAGTAACTTAGCAAAAGAATCAACTGATATGAAGCTATTGATGATTTTATCGCTGGGGGCTGTAGGCAGCCTGCCTTTGATACCCTCAAATGAAAAATCATCTTCTCCGACTGATGCAGTTGTTACCCCAGTTAACGCCCCTCGCAAAGAGGCAAGTGACAGAGTAAAATTGCTTACTTCCAACATTTGGATCTACGAAGAATACATCCGCGATTTCAGCACGGAAAGAGCATTGCAGGTTTTCAAAAAGAACAAGGTCAGGAATAGCTTTGACCTGTCAAAAAACTGGGTAAGATTTTATGCCGATGGAACCTTCGAGGAATTTAACGAGCAGGGAATACATTACAAAGGTTCTTGGCAGTTACTGGAAAATGAAACTAAATTAAGTACTGTAATTCCCGGCAGCCACCATAGCAATACATCAACCATTACCCTGCTAAGCAAGGATAAATTTGAGTGGCACGACGACAATTGGGACACTTACGGTGAAATGATACCGCTGGCAAAGGATACCACAGAAATCGACCCGGCTTATTTGTGAAATATCACGGCACGTTCCGAATAAATGGCAGCAACCGGGGATTCCCACTCCCGGCGGAATGAGCGCAGAGAAATCTGCACCTGGCTAATTCCCAAGGCCTTCCTGCATATTCTTATCTAAGCAATAATTCTTTAAAGCTGTTACCTGATCAGGGCAAATGTTCCCTTTTGCTCGAACTGCCCCTTACAACCTCCCTCGGCTTTGATATAGTATACATAAACATCTTTAGGCTGCGGTGCGGAATTGAAGATGCCGTTCCAGCCTACTCCGGGTATATTACTTTGGAAAACAAGTTGTCCCCAGCGGTTATAGACACGGAACTCATATTTAACTGCGGGCCCGATAAAGGTGGGGCGAAAGAAGTCGTTTAAACCGTCGCCATTGGGTGTAAAGGCGCTTGGCATAAACAAACGCTGCTCTCCGTCGTTCCTGAACTCAACCACTACCGAATCTTTACCTTTGCAACCTGACGGATCCTCGCCTTCGAGGTAAAACGTTTGCGTCCGGGGAGGCTTTACTGTAATGCTTCCTTGCTCCTGCCGGGTTATATATGGATTGGGCGACCATGAATAGGACGAAGCTCCGCTGGCTATAAGCCGGGCTGAGTCGTTGGTACAATTGACGTCATTGGTCTTAGTTATGGAAACCTGGGGTAAAGGGATGGCAGTAACAGGAATGATGATAAGGGTATCACGAAAACAAACCGGATCCTGGATGAACACGGTAAAATCCTGCGAGGTGCTAACCAGCGCTTTCGAAGCCGGAAGCTGGGGTGAAGCGAATGCTGCAGCCGGCTGCCATTGATAGAAAGCCCCGCCCGTGGCAGAACAGCTGACAGAGTCGCCGATGCACACCTGAACATTGATCGGCTGGGCCGCGAAGGGAATCAGCTGCCTTTTAGTATATACTAACACATCTCTTACCTGAACACCGCAGAAGTTAAGTGCTGTAACCTCAAAGCTGCCCGGTGAATTAACCAGGTAAGAAGCCTGCTGACTTCCATCCTGCCAGGAATAATTTTCAAAACCTGGTGGTGCCTGAATAAGAAACGAAGTATCCTGGCAGGTAGCGACATCCGGTCCAAGGTCTATTGAAGATGGGGAGAATCTTATGGATACGTCCAGGCTATCAATCACCTCCTTGCAGTCATTAGCCGCTCTCACCCTGATCCTTGTAACCCCATCCTGCTTGAAGGTCAAAACCAGCGCAGTAGACGTCTGTGATTCCACGTCAACAAAAGCCCCATCTACCTCCACCATAAACGGCTGGGTGCAATTCGGAGCCCTGTAAATCGCGTAAGTAAAAGTTTCGTCTGCACTGCATATCCGTTCCGGGCCTTCAATACTGATAGAATCACAAAGTCCTTTCACATCCACTGTAAAGACATCAGAATTGATTTGAACAGTACCAAAGAACAAATCGTCCAATGCAAAATCGTTTCCATTGACCTGCCCATCCACACAAATGACAGAAATAGTAGCAGAAGATAAAGAACCTGCGTTCCAGATCGCAGAGAACTGCCGCCATGAACATACCTCACTGCCCGCAGAGAATACAGTTCCTATAGACTGCCCATTGACGGCAAATTGCAGCCTGGCCGTATTCACTGCATTAAGATTCTGCAACCAGGTTGAAAACTGGTAATCTGTATTAGGACTAACCGCTATAACGGCGGACCATACTATTCTATCCGGTGAGGACGAGCCGTTAACCATCATCATATTTCCGCTGCCGGTCGTATGGTCCTTACAATCACTCAACCCTGAGCCCCATATGAGGGGATTAGGGCCGATGCTATACGTTCCCGGTCCGGATCCAGACCCTGGAGAGAAAACATGCTGCGATTGAAAGCCAGCATTTCCAGACGAGAAGCTGGCGTTGGTAATAAGATTTGGGCCAAGCGTTGACGATGAAAAGGTATAGGTAGTCAGCTCTGTCGGCTTGACGTAGGTACCGGGCTGAATACCAGAACTACCTGTCGAAGCATTCCAGCAGTATGCCGGACCAAGTGTAGTGTTGCGGAGCAGGACGCTATCTCCCAAACAGATCGTTGTGTCGCCGTTCAGCACCAAACCATTGTCCTGGATGCTGCTTACCGTAATATTCTTGGCCACCGTATCGGAGCATCCCCCATTGTATCGGACAATAAGCTCAACTTCATAGGTACCATAATCCTGGTAGGTCACAAAAGGTGATGTGGAAATCGTATTGGTCTGGCCATCTCCGAACCTCCACTCATATGACTGTACACCTGTCATACTGCTTGTAAACTGAACCGTTTTTGGTTTACATACATCCCTTGAAAAATCAAATTTGGCCGGTGTTACAGGGCATAGGTAAGATGCGGCTAAGGTCATCGCGGCAGACGGAAGGGTAATAGCAATATCCGAGAAATCGATAACCGATGCCCCTCCCCAATTCAATGCCTGCACATTATACGTCGGTTGGATAATATTTGCGGCCACGTCTTCCACATCACAATCTCCAGCGGCTGACCCATCGGCCCCCAGCTTAGCGAGAAATATGTCCTCGTGGGATCCTACTACCGTACCACCGATGCCAAGAATATCATCGCCAGACTTCAAAAGTCGGTATATCCTCCTGTCCAAAGCACCTTTGAACCTTTTCGAGAAGGCTACGTTATTAGCGGTGCCGACGCGGTATATGTAACCGCCTGAACCGCTTTGTGGACTGGCACTGCCTATAAAGCTGCCATCTGCCAGTGGAATGATACCTGTAAAAAAATCGTTCGTCACAGGCGATATATTAATCATAGCAGCACGTTTCACGTTTAAGCCTGCATCCAGGTGAATAATGGTGTGCTTCATATTGGCATAGCTCGTACCATCGATCGTGTGACCGCTGATGATATAGCCAGGCTGTGCCGGGTCCAGGTAGATATAGGGGTTAAAAAGCCCCCTGCTTGCCGGGACCAGCTCTGTTGCTGAATGTATAAAACCGTCTGTAAGACGCAGCTTGGTGATTGCAAAACTGTAGTTATTACCGCCGTTTTGGAGGTCTGCAGCTACTACCAGCGTATCACCTTTCTGAACAATACCGACTCCGTCTTCGCCGTCTCCGTTCCGGTCGAACATTTTTGACCAAACTATATTCGCTGCACTATTCAGTTTGATCACAGCAGCATTGGCTACTACACCTGCGACGTTGATAATCCCTGAAACTGCATAGCCCCCATCCGAGGTTTCAATGATATCCATGGCCAGGTCACCATTGGCAGAACCACGGCTGAACTTCCTGGACCAAATGAGATCACCCGAGGCATTTATCTTGAAGCAAAGCATAGCAGCACCGCCAAAGGAGTTTGACTGACCCGCTATGAGCAGTCCGCCATCAGTGGTTGACGACACTTTTCTAACCGACTCAGTGCCTGATCCCCCGTAATTCCTGGACCAAATGACTACACCACTGGCGTTCACCCTGGCAATGATAATATTATCATTCCCGGTAGCTTTGGTAATGCCAACTGCAAAGAACTCATTGTTAGAGGCGGGAGCAATATCGTATCCCCGTTCAAAAAAAGAAGTACCGAAAGCCAAAGGAAAACCCTGACACTGCGCTGTGGTCCTGGTCTGGAGAGGATGGCCTTGCCGCAAGGCACGATATGCATCCTGGGAATGAGCCGCCAGGTCACTGAGGGTAAGGACAAGCAAAAGCAAGACCCACGAACAAAAGATTTTCATTAAGCAGTTAACGGTTGAGCCCGCAAGATAGCTCTATTCTCAGTATGCGTTGAAAGCCAGCTTATCCAGGAACAGGCGCAGGCCCTGCTTTTTGGCCTCATCCAGCTCATAACTAATGCATTGCCTGTAATAATAATCCAGGTCGAAAGGTGTAAAAGGATTCTCTTTTACCACTTCGTCGATATGCTCCAGGCCCAGGCGGTTGGCTTCGTTGAATGCATCGGTAAAATCTGCGGGCAGCTCCCTATTGGCAATCCAGGCTGCAAATACAAAGGGCAATCCTGTATGCACTTTCCAGTGCTCTCCGAGGTCGTATACGTAGTTAAAGGAAGACCGGTGAACCAGTGCCCTGTCTCCTATTACAACACCAGCATCGGTACCACCGATCCTGGAGATATAGTCTTCCCCGCTGGCGTCTACGAATGTCACCTCTGTTTTCCAGTGCTCTTTCAGCAATATTCTTGCAAGATTCACCGAAGTGCGTGACTGGTAATCGAGATAGACCTTTTTTACTCTCTCCATGGGCACCTCGCTGAAAATGCAAACCGAGGCTACGGGACCGTTGCATCCTATGCAGTAATCGCTCACGATCCGCCAATCCTTGAGCCGAATCGTTGCCGCTACCGGTATCAGGCCAAGATCTACCTCGCCGTTCACCAGCATCTGAGCGATCTTCGCGGGATAGTCCTCGATCAGCTCTATCTGTTCATGCACCGGGTGTTGCCTGATGCCATAAAGCAAAGGCTTTGTGTTGAGATAACTCACCGCGGCCACTCTTATCTTGGTCAAATGAACTAGTTTTGCCCGCAAAGATAAGCGGGGTCCGCCGTCTTACCGCGTAGCTAAAGCAATACCCGGCCCGGGCAAAGCGCCGGGCCTGCGGTTTAGGATTCAGGCTCCGGCCCCACCAATTAAATATGGAACTTTCACCACTCACCTCGATCTCCGCCATTGATGGCCGTTACCGCGCACAAGTGCAGCATCTGGACGAGTATTTTTCAGAATATGCCCTGATGAAATACAGGGTGCTAGTGGAAATTGAATACCTGCTCATGCTGGCAGACAGGAAGTTTTTCAAGCTCTCACCCGCCGCCAGAAAAGCCCTGGTCAAGCTCAAGGACGAATTTGGCCCGGAACAGGCGCAGGAGATTAAAGAGATCGAACGCACTACCAACCATGATGTAAAGGCCGTTGAATATTTCATCAAGCAGGCGCTTGATAAGACGGGCGAAGAGGGCGTTAAGGAATGGGTGCATTTCGGCCTTACCTCACAGGACATCAACAATACTGCCGTTCCACTGGCATGGAAACATGCACTGGAATTTGAATACCTTCCCTTCCTGCTTAACCTTAACCGTGAGCTAAGGGTGCTGGCTAAAAACTGGGAGAACATTCCCCTCCTTGCACATACGCACGGACAAGCCGCAAGCCCCACCAGGCTTGGTAAGGAGATCATGGTTTTTGTAGAACGCATAGAGAACCAGATCGAGCTTCTGATCAACATCCCGGTAAGCGCCAAGTTCGGCGGCGCCACCGGCAACTTCAATGCCCACCATCTTGCCTTCCCAAAAACAGACTGGATCGGTTTTGCCAACGATTTTGTTGAAGGTGTGCTCGGATTGCAAAGGCTCCAGTTCACCACGCAAATAGAGCATTACGACAATCTCGCTGCGGGCTTCGACGCGATGAGGAGGATCAATACTATTCTGATCGACCTGTGCCGCGACGTCTGGACCTATATCTCCATGGACTATTTCAAGCAAAAAACAAAAAAGGGAGAGATTGGCTCATCGGCGATGCCACACAAGGTCAACCCGATCGATTTTGAGAATGCCGAAGGCAACCTTGGTATAGCCAATGCGCTTTTCGAACACCTGGCGGCCAAGCTGCCCATCTCCCGCCTTCAGCGCGATCTTACCGACTCGACAGTGCTCAGAAATATCGGGGTGCCATTCGCGCACAGCCTGCTTTCATTCAAATCCATCGAAAAAGGCTTGAACAAGCTTATCCTGAACGAAGAAAAGATCTTCGAAGACCTCGATAACAATTGGGCCGTGGTGGCAGAGGCTATCCAGACCGTTTTGCGCCGGGAGCAATATCCCAACCCTTATGAAGCCCTTAAAGAGCTTACGCGCGGCAAGAAACAGATCGACCGGCAGGCCATCCACAGTTTTATCGATGGCCTGAAAGTACCTGCATCCCTTAAAAAAGAATTAAAAAAGATCACACCGCATAACTACACCGGCATAAACCCGGAGTTCTAGGCAACAATAAGGGGTCGGGGTCATAAAGAAGCAGAAAGAGAGGCTGGCTGGCACTACTTTGGTGGTAATACCGCAAACCGGTATTATGCCTAT
>DASTPZ010000224.1:0-6127 GCA_035761965.1 Flavisolibacter sp.
GGGTATAATAAGCTTTTGTTTTTTTTTGCCAGTCCGGGATTCAGTTTTTGCTGGCAGGCCGATTCAGTTCTGACCATCGTTTAGGCTCAAATGCTGATTCAGCAAGGGTTATCTTATCTTCCTACTAAATAGATTAGATAAAATAATAATTCAACTCATTCCGGTTTTGGCCCAATTCATACCCTCGATTGGCCAAACTGAAAAGCCCGGTTAATAAACTGTTAACGAAACGAGGTAATTTGTAGTCTTTCATGTCCCGCTCCCTTCAAATACCAACCTATACCAGTAAGGACCTGCCCATATTGGTAGCGAGCATGCTGCCCATGTCGGTACTGCTGAATTATTTTCTTTACGATGAAGGGTATTTTGGGAGCAGCGGAACATTCTTACTGGCCACCTTAACCACCTTTGTGGTGCTCGGGCTAGCTTTTCTTACGTATAGCTTTGTGGCCATATCGCTTCGCAACCGCTTTCCGGCCGAAGCCCAGCTCCTCAAGCGCATGGCCATCTGCATCAGCATATTTGTGCTGATGTCGGCTGTTTACATCTCGCTGCTGCTGCTAAGCTATGACCATTTCCATTTTCTGGGATACGAGTACAGCGAGAATGATTTCGGTCTGGCTTATACCTCCTTTGTCGTCGTAAACGTGTTCCTTACCTTTCTCAACGAAGGCATTTACCGTTTTGAGCGGTATAGAGCAACGATCACTGAAACAGAGCAGCTGAAAAAGGAGTATATACAAAGCCAGCTGCTGGGGCTGAAAAGCCAGATGAATCCTCACTTCCTGTTCAACAGCCTTAATACACTTTCTAGCCTGATCAATGAAGACGCCGACAAAGCAGAGGACTTCCTTGACCATATGAGCAAGGTTTACCGCTACCTGCTTCGAAACAACGACGAGCAGCTGGTTACGGTGGAAACAGAGCTGGGCTTTATCCATTCCTATTATCACCTGCTGAAAGCCAGGCATGCCGAAGGATTGCAGCTTCATATCGATGTACCCGAATCACACCGGTCCTACATGATACCACCACTGACCCTGCAGATGATCGTTGAAAATGCCATGAGCCAGAACGAGGTGAGTAAAAGCAATCCCCTGCTCATTTCTATTCATGCCGTTTATGAATGGCTTGAGGTAAAGAATTCCGTGCAGCCGAAAATGAACAACCAGGATGTATTCTGCGAGGTGATAGACAACATAGCGAATAAATTCCGCCTGCTTTGCCAGCAGGAGCTCATCATCAGGCAAAACCGGAGAGAAAGGATCATCCAGCTGCCGCTGATCACCAATAAAGAACTGGTCGTAGCATGAAGAACTGGAAAAAGCCTACCAAACTCGAATGGATGTCATTCCTGCTGATGATGCCCTTCGTATGCCTGCTCCTGAACAACCTGCTTTTTGGCGAACGCTCCTTAAACGATCCGGATGTATGGCTCTTCTCCTTTCCTGTGATCTATATCCAGGGTTTTGTCTCATGGTACCTGCATATCCTTGTTATGCACTGGCTACGGATCAAGTTTCCGGATATCAGGCAAACGGCTCTCCGGCTCACGCTTCTGGGCGCAGCCCACATAATGCTCATAAGCCTCACATTTATCAGCCTGTTCATGGCGTACGACGCCTTCAGTTTCCTGGACTATGAGCTGAACGAAAAAAAACTTGTTTTTGCGCTGTATGCAGGAGTTGGACTTACCATGATCGCAACCACGATGTGGGAGGCCGATTACACCATGAAACAATGGAAGCAAAGCCTGGCGGAAAAAGAAAAGCTTCAGCAGCTCACCATACAGCATGAATTTGATACCCTGAAAAGCCAGGTCAATCCCCATTTCCTGTTCAACTGCTTCAATACGCTATCCTCCCTGATCTCGGAGGACCGTAAACAGGCAGAGGTTTTCCTGGATGAGCTTAGTAAGGTTTACCGTTACCTGCTTAGAAATAACGAGGATGGTCTTACTACCCTGCAGACCGAGGTCAGGTTCATCGAGTCTTATTACCGCCTGCTTCGAACCCGTCATGGTGAAGCGGTGCAGGTGAAGATCGAGACGGATAAAAAATACGACCAGTACCTGCTGCCTTCGCTGAGCCTGCAGATGCTGGTGGAAAATGCAGTAAAGCACAATGTGCTGAGCAAAAACAAGCCGCTCACTATTGATATCTTCACAACCACTGGCAACAAGCTGGTGGTGAGCAATAACCTGCAGCTGCGCACGGTGAAGGGCCCTTCAAACAAGATAGGGCTGGATAATATCAAGGCTAAGTACGAGCTGCTGCGTTCTCCTGGCTTCCAGGTATTGCAGGACAGAAAGAGCTTTAGCGTAGTCCTGCCGCTGATATGGAACAGGGTGCAGGAGAAAAAATTAGCAACCATTGATTCATAATAAATACAACCTCGATATGAAAATTCTAATTGTTGAAGATGAAGACCTGGCGGTAAAGAAGCTGAAAAAGACCTTGCTCAGCGTAGACGACTCTGCCACCGTTGTTGGAGAAGCAGACAGCATAAAAACAACTGTAAGCTGGCTGCAAAACAACCCTTCGCCGGACCTCATTCTCATGGATATCGAGCTCGCCGACGGACAAAGCTTCGAGATCTTCAACCACGTAGAGGTCAAGAGCCCTGTGATCTTTATCACCTCCTACGACGAATACGCCCTCAAGGCATTTAAGGTGAATAGTGTAGACTATCTTCTGAAGCCTGTTCAAAAAGAAGACCTTTCCGCTGCCCTGGAAAAGTTCAGGCAAATGAAGAAGATATACACGCCTGAACAGGAGACCTCTTCCATTAGCCTCGACGTCCTGGTAAAGGAGCTGCAGCAAAAGCTTCAGACAAAAGACTACCGTAAGCGCTTTCTGGTAAAGCATGGCCAGAAGCTGGTCTCGGTTGAAGTGGAGGAGATTGCTTATTTTTTCAGTGATGGCAGGCTGAATTTTTTCAAAACCTTCGACAACCGGAAATTCGTGGTGGATTATACCATGGATGAGCTGAATGAGATGCTGGACCCGGATAACTATTTCCGCATCAGCCGGTCCTTCTATATTTCAGTGAACAGTGTTGCACAGATCCATGATTATTTCGGCAATAGGCTGATACTTCAGCTGAAGCCGGAAACAGAAAAGGAAGCCATTGTAAGCCGTGAGAAAGTAACCGATTTCAAGAACTGGCTTGGTAAATAAGCCAACCCTTTCCGCCGGGCACTGGCCCGGCTTTTTTATTTGATATCCACATAAAGGATGACCGAGAAGCTCTTGTTGTCTGCCATGATATCCATATCAGCCGATAATGCCTTAACCCTCCTGTCCACGGCTTTTGCGAACTTCACCCTGAAATCATCGGCCGTATCCTGGCATTCGGACAGGATCTCGATAAAAAGCTTGGACTTCACCCTATTGATGTTTACAAAGATCTGCCTGCATTGATTATTGGAAAGCAGAAAGGCCAGGGCTTCCTTGTAAAAAAAGAAGAACTCATGCCGTACCTTCATGTCGAGCTCCAGCAGCTGTATCTTATTATCGACGATGAGGTCGATCTCTGTATCGCTTGCAATCCGCATTCCATCAGTCACTTCCTTGATCCGAAGCACGGTCTGCTTCATGCTGTCGTTCTCCGGGGCAATGCTCCAAAGCATATCGTCCATGGCTTCGATCATATGCCGGCTCTTATCGCTGATCTGGTCGATGAAGTCCTTTGACTGCTCGACGTTTTTGTCTGCCTTGATCTTGGCGATCTCGCTGAGCACATTTATATTGTTCAACGTGCTGCTGATGTCGTCGGTCAGGTTCTTTGCGATCTGTGTCCGTACTTGGAGCAACGACCTTCTTCTTTTTACTCTTTCGCGGTCGATGAGGTAGAGGATAACGATCAGCAACAGGCCGATCAGGCTGTAGAACCACCATGTTTTCCAGGCCGGGGCTCTTACAACGATCGGCAGTGTGGCAATGTCCTGGCTGGCTATGCCGTCGGCATTCTCACTTTTTACTTTAAAGACATATTGCCCGGGGGGCAGGTAATTGTAGGTAACTTCCACCGGACGGTCGGTCCTGATCCAGTCTTTATCGAGCGGATCCAGCATATAGTAATAATGCATCTTCTGCTGCTGCAGATAGCTGAGCGCACTGAAATTGACGGAGATCGAAGTATTGCTGTATTTAAGAATAGCCCTCTTTGCCCATAGGATGGAATCCAATGACAGTGCATTACCGGCCAGCTTGAAGCCGGTTATGTAAGGCTTTGGTGGCAGGCTTTGCTGTCCAAATCGTTTGGGATCGAACACGAGGAAGTTGTGATCGGTAAAGAATACGATCCGGCCGTCTCTCAGCTCCTTGACGCCAGCAAGGTTGAACTTGTCCCAGGCAATGCCATCCCTGCGGTCGTAGTAGGTCACCAGCTTGCGCTTGAGGTTGATCCTGCAGATACCATTGGTCATACCGGCCCAGATCGTACCCTTTTCATCGCGCTCCACCGATTCTGTTGTGTTGGATGGAAGGCCATGATCTGCCGAAATATAGCTGATCTTATTGGTGCGCGTATTGATGATATTGAGACAACCTGCCGAAACGATCAGTGTTGTATCGTCGTAATAGGTCATGTCGCCGGGAGAGTTCATGAACAGCCGCTCTCCCTCTTTTCCTTCGCTTGTAAAGGTTTTTACTACCTTATAGGTTTTTGCATCCAGCTTCACAATACCATGTCCCAACGTTGCCAGCCATATATAGCCTTTATAATCAAAATGCACTTTATGAGACATGCCCGACTCGTAAACCAGCTCATATCCTTTTGAAGGATCATTGCCCGATTTCTTCAGGTCCCATTTGATGAGGGCGCCATTGTGGGTTCCAAACCAAAGATTACCAGACGTGTCTTCATCGACCTGCCTGATGGTAGATCTTTTGAAGATCTCCGGGTAGATCTCCACTGCTTTTTCGCTTTTCTGGTTATAGACAATGAGCCCACCGGCCTGTAATGTGATCCATAGATCGCGGGTCTTGTGGTTAATCGCCATATCCCAAACCGAAAGACGCCTTGCCGATATCGACCTGGGCACGGGAGCGGGATTAAGGTCCTGGTCGTAGCAAAAAATACCTGCGCCCCAGCAGCCAACGATAATCTTCCCGTTATCGAGTTCGGCCAGTGCCTGCACCGGCGCTTCTATTGCCGGTTTGCCATCTGGCCTTACCAGCTTGAATGTATTGAAGATCTGGGCATCTGGATTAAAAATGTAAAGTCCATTGTCTGTGGCGATCCAGATATTGCTTTCCTTGTCCTCAAAAGCATGATTGGCATAATCGAACTTTATGCTCTGTTCTCCACGGTACTCATTGGCTATCAGGTTGAGATCGGGGCTATCGTCTGTCCACTCGCCAAAAAAAGGCATGCCATAAAACCATATCCTGCCGTTCCTTTGCTGCAATACGCCCCGGTGTTCATGGTATCCAAGCTGTTTTACGAACTCGTATTTTTTTACCTGCCCGGTTTTGCGGTAATAGCGGAAATACCTTGCGAAGCTCGTACGGGGAGGCCAGGAAGAATAGGTAAGATTGCCTTTGGCATCGGTAAACAGGCTATTGACCAGCCGCTGTTCCTTAAATGCATTGATCACAGGGTCATTATCCGGATTGTGCCCGCGGTAGTTCACGCGCTTTGAAAAAGGATCAAACTGAACGAGGCCTGAGTCGCATCCCAGCCAATATTTCCTGGCCACAGCATCCCAAACTATTTCATTACACTTCCAGTTAGACGGTTTGGGAAACATTTCATCCTGCAGTATAAAAATCTGCCTGCTTTCATCAAAGCGAAAAAAATGACCTTCAACTGTAATGAGCATTATCTGGCCACCGGGCCCTTCAAAAAAATGCCTGATGGTGATGCCTGCGCCCCTGACCTCCAGGGGCACTTCCTTAAATACGAATTTTTTGGTATCGAAGGTGCCCACTTTCTGGTTCTCGCTCAATAGCCAAAGGTTTTGCCGGCTATCCTTGAACAATGCATAAATATGATTGCTTGGCAAGGCCTGAGGATTGTTCCTGGAAGATTTAAAGGTGATAAAGCTGCTCCCGTCGTAACGCTGAAGACCATTTGTCGTAGCAATCCAGATATATCCATCCTTATCCTGTACCACGCTGCT
>DASTPZ010000225.1:0-5884 GCA_035761965.1 Flavisolibacter sp.
GAGGGACCTGAGCCCTGCCCTTTCACTCTGCCCCAAAGCCAAAACACTCATCAAATAAGCATTCTCCCAGCTGTACAGCTACTATAAGGCTCTTGTTGTGTCACTCCCTTGTACGTCCCTATCGCTACTGGGCAAGCGCCCAGCAATACTTTATTTTAACTGGCCTGCCTTAGCGCCAAGCTTCAGGTCCCTCCTTTCGTCGGGATGACAGATCGGAGAGCACGCTTGTTTTGTGACAAACTATAGATCAAAGGGCTTTATAACTATTTTTCTCAATGGCAGCTCAGGCAACCTTGTGGCCATCACAATAAGCGGGTCAGATGGTGGAACAATCAGCTTACAATATACTCCCACCTAGGATTAAGAGCCTAGACTAATATCACCCCCCATACCTCGCAAATTCCTATAACCCTACCACCCGCAGCGCATCCGGCAGCGGGCTATTCCTGGTCAAAACCGCATATTTACCGCTTCCAGGGCCGGGACCGGTGGCAATTTTAAGTTTTAGCATCTCTTTATTGTCATTTTCCTCTCTAAACCTTAGATTTGCAGCCTTAACAATTATTGTTTCACGCATTTAAATTTCTATTTAAGATGCCAGTTAAAATCCGTTTACAAAGGCACGGGTCTAAGAAAAGACCCTTCTACTTCATTGTTGTTGCAGACGCACGCAGCCCCCGCGATGGTAAATTCATTCAGAAGCTCGGTACTTACAATCCCCTGACGACGCCTGCCACCGTGCAGCTCGACCGTCAGCGTGCATTGGACTGGCTCCAGAAAGGTGCCCAGCCCACTGATACCGTTCGCAAGATTTTATCTTACAAAGGTGTTCTTTACCTCAAGCATTTATTGCGTGGTGTAACACTTGGCTTGTTTGACGAAGCGACAGCGATGGAGAAATTCCAAAAATGGCATTCTGAGCACGAAGCGCAGATCAGGAAACGCCAGGAAGAAGCTCAACGTGAAAGAAGAGGCAGAAGGAACCCACCCTATCAGCGTCGTGAAAGAAAGCCGGCGCAGAACGAGGGCTCCGAGGGCTAGATTCTCATCCAAGACCTTCAAAAGATTAATCCTGCCACTATGTGGCGGGATTTTTTTTGCTCTTCCCTGAGTTCCCGGCTGGCTCGCAAGGCGGGTTGTTAAACAGACAGATATTAACTTGCACCGCATGACCGAGTATTTCAAAATAGGAAAATTCGTAAGCAATTTTGGGCTTAAGGGAGAGCTGCTGCTCAAGCACAACCTCGGAAAGAAAACAGGTCTCAAAGGCCTGAAGGCCCTATTCACAGAAGAGCGGAAAGAAAGCTTTATCCCCTGGTTCCTTGAAAGCGCCAGGATCAAAAACGAGCAGGAGATCTTTATTAAGCTCGAAGGCGTCGATACCCGCGAACAGGCTATAAAGCTTACCCAGAAAGAGGTTTGGATACCCGAAGAAGACTTCAAGAAATTTTCGGCCCGGTCCTCTCCCATCAATCTTCTCGGCTATGATGTGCTGGAGAACGATAAGGTGCTGGGCCGGATACAGGAAGTGATCGAACAGCCCCACCAGGTCTTGTGCCGGATAGACTTCGGTGGTAAGGAAGCCTTTATTCCGCTGCACGAAGAAACCATCCTGAAGGTCGACAAAAAAAACCGCAGGGTTATTGTTGACTTGCCTCCAGGATTACTGGAAATTTATCTGTAGAAACACCCACAGCCTTCACGGCGTTCCTCGCTTGTATCATGTGCCGGAGCTCATGTGCCACAAGGAAGCGGAACATGTCGCCCAGCCGCAGCCTGATAAACCTGCTGAGCGTGATAGGCACATGGATGGTATTGAGGTTACGCCTCCTGCTTACCTCGAGCAATTGCAGGAGCTTTTGCTGGTGCTGGAAAAACTCTTTGAAAACTCCCTCCACATTCACGCTCTTTGCTGGCCTGAAATACTTAGGCGTCTTCATTTTATTGCTGATCTCAAACACGGTTTTGGGCATCATCAGTTTGGTGAAATAATTGCCCCAGAAACCGGGCACGAACCAGGCATTCATATCCTTGGATATATGTACCATCAGCTTCTCTACCAGGGGCAGATAATGACGGCTATACATATTCAAATGCTCCAGTACCTGGACCACGCTCCAGGAACCCTCTCCGGTGGTATAACTTAGCTTTACCGGGTCGGCCGATCTCAGATGCTCTGCAGCAGCGATCACCTGACGTACATCGGCTTCCAGTTGATCAATAAGTTCCTCACTTTTGAACTTTTTCATCTTGACGTTTTTATGGCTACCCT
Source organism: Flavisolibacter sp. (assembly GCA_035761965.1). Taxonomy (GTDB): domain Bacteria; phylum Bacteroidota; class Bacteroidia; order Chitinophagales; family Chitinophagaceae; genus Flavisolibacter. Next base: position 2,273 of record DASTPZ010000225.1, read on the forward strand.
TAATCATTCAAAATGCAGACCAAGCTTGGTATTTCCATGGCCAAATGACGGTTTGCCAGTCTTTCCGGTATAACCGGCATAATGTAGGTTTAGTAAAGGGCAGGCCCGCTTTTTCAACGCCAACTTCAAGTATCCGCTTTAACTTTTTTAATGCCCTTCCCTGGCTCTTTTTTCATAGGTTTGACGGTGGACCGTCCGGTACGTCATATTGCCCATTTTGACCTCGATGCCTTCTTCGTATCCGTCGAAATCCTGAAGAATCCCCAGCTGAAGGGTAAGCCGATAATCGTAGGCGGCGACGGCCAACGAGGCATTGTGGCCGCTTGCAGCTACGAGGCACGCAAGTTTGGTATCCAGAGCGCTATGCCGGCGCTCACGGCAAAAAGGCTTTGCCCGGAGGCTGTTTTTGTAAAAGGCAGCCATCACGATTATAGCCACTATTCGCGCATGGTGACCCAGATCATTGCCGGTGCGGTTCCGGTATATGAAAAAGCTTCTGTGGATGAGTTTTATGTTGACCTCACGGGAATGGACCGCTTTTTTGGGGTAAGCCAGTATACAAGAGAGCTTAGAGAGAAGGTCATGAAAGAAACAGGCCTGCCTATCTCTTATGGCCTGTCCACCAGCAAGCTCGTAAGCAAGATGGCCACTAACGAGGCCAAGCCCAATGGATACCTGGAAATTCCTCCCGGCAGGGAAACCGCTTTTCTCTGGCCATTGAGCATCGATAAGATACCCGGCGTTGGAAAACAAACCAGCGCCGAGCTGAAGGCTATGGGCATCACGACCATCGAACAGATAGCCAGAACATCGCCCGACCTGCTTGAATCCAGGTTTGGAAAATGGGGAAAGAAGCTTCATGAAAAAGCCCATGGCATCTCCGATTCTGAAGTCGAACCTTACAGCGAGCAAAAATCCATCTCACACGAAAATACCTTTCACGAGGACAGCACGGATCTTAACTTTCTTCATACTGAGTTGGTGAGGCTGACCGAAAAAACAGCATTTGACCTGAGGGCAGAAGAAAAGCTCACCGGCTGCGTAACCATCAAGCTGCGTTATGCCGACTTTACCACGGTTTCAAAGCAGGAAGTGATCGATTACACGGCGCTTGACAACAATCTCATAGCGAAAGTGAAAGATCTTTTTGGCAAACTCTATAAAAAAGGTCAGAAGGTAAGGCTGCTGGGCGTGCGTTTCAGTCAACTCGTGCCCATGACGGTGCAGATGAACCTTTTCGACGATGCAATTGAAAAGCTTGAATTATATAAGGCCGTCGATGGCATAAAGAACCAGTTCGGGGCCGGACTGGTCACCAAAGCATCTGTGCTCAAAAACAGGAAAGATAAACCCGGCACACCCGACCGGGGTCGCCAGACCTCCTAGTTTTTTTACGGCTCCCGCGTTCGGGCGGCTAGGGCAAAGCGCTATCTTCGCTCACCATTGTTCAATAAAACTTCATAAATCATTATTATGTCAACTCCTTGGAAAGAATACCAGGACCAGCACCAGCAAAGGTTCCTGGATGAAATGCTGGAGCTTCTGCGCATTCCGTCGGTCAGCGCAAAAACCGAGCATAAGGACGATATGCGAAAATGCGCCTCAGTTGTGAAGCAGCGGCTGCTCGACTCGGGAGCCGACAGGGCCGAGGTAATGGAAACCGCTGGCCACCCGGTAGTTTATGGAGAAAAGATCATCGATCCATCCAAGCCAACCGTGCTGGTTTATGGCCATTATGATGTGCAGCCGCCCGAACCGCTGGAGCTTTGGCACAGTGGTCCTTTTGAGCCTGTGATCAAAGACGGGAAAGTATATGCAAGGGGAAGCGCAGACGATAAGGGACAGTTTTATATGCACGTGAAAGCGCTCGAGATCATGGCTAAAACCAATAGCCTCGAGACCAATATCAAATTCCTGATCGAGGGCGAAGAAGAAGTTGGCTCCCCCAACCTTGGAAAATTTGTTTCAGAGAACAAAGAGCTGCTGAAAGCCGATGTGATCCTCATCAGCGACAGCGCCCTCCTGGGCATGGACACGCCCACGCTGGATGTTGGCATGAGGGGATTGTCCTATATCCAGGTTGAAGTAACAGGACCAAACAGGGACCTGCACAGCGGAACCTATGGTGGCGCTGTTGCCAATCCCATCACGATACTCGCCAAGATGATCGCTTCCTGCCATGACGAGAATAACCACATCACCATTCCCGGCTTTTATGACGATGTAGCCATGGCTACCGATGAAGAAAGAAAGCTTCTCGCGCAGGCACCTTTCAACGAGGAAGAATATAAGGAGGAGTTGGGCGTAAAAGCACTCTGGGGCGAGAAAGGATTTACTACCAACGAAAGGACCGGCATCAGGCCTACACTGGAGCTCAATGGCATCTGGGGCGGCTATACCGGCGAAGGCGCAAAAACCGTTCTGCCTTCAAAAGCATTTGCCAAGATATCTGCCAGGCTGGTACCCAACCAATCTTCGGAAAAGATCACGAGCCTGCTCATAAACTATTTCGAAAAGAATGCTCCAGAGGGCGTTACCGTGAAGGCGGAGCTGCACCATGGCGGAGAGCCCTACGTAACACCTATCGACAGCAAGGGATACCGGGCGGCTTCAAAAGCAATACAGACAACATTTGGTAAAACACCGATCCCGGTAAGGGGCGGAGGCAGCATTCCTATCTGCACCATCCTGGAGAAAGAGCTGGGCATCAAGATTGTATTCATGGGCTTTGGGCTTGATAGCGACAACCTTCACTCGCCAAACGAAAAATTCAACCTGGAGAATTATTATAAGGGCATCGAGACCATCCCTTATTTCCATAAGTTCTTCGCCAACAGTTAAGATACCGGCCGGTAGCTGGCTCCTGTCAGCTATTGGCCTTTTCCATGGCTTCCTGTTCTTCTTCTGCATCTGCCTGCGGTTCTTCATGAACTTTTCTAAGTGATGGCTCATAACGCAGGTGCGTAACCATGGCAAAATGATCGGAGCCATTATAAGGCAGCCTTTTCATTCTGATAAGTCCGAAATGTGCTGAGCAGAAAATATAGTCCAGCGGGAACCGCATCCACCAGTGGTCGGCCGAAAATGTACTGTAAAATCCTCTCCCCCGTCTTGGATCAAGCAGGCCGCTGACCTTTCTGAACAATTCCGTTACATGGCTCCAGGCAACATCGTTCAGGTCACCCATAACGATACAGGGATCCTTTTCATTTTCCACTTCAAAAGCCACCTTCATCAACTCCTTGTCCTTCGCTGTAGAAGAAAGCGATTCGTGGGGTACCGGCGGCTTGGGATGAAGCCCATATAGCCTCACCCATTTACCCGAAGGCAAGAGGAATTCGGCCTTTATCGAAGGCACATCGCGCTCGGTTCTGAAAAGAACTTCCGGCTCCCTCAACGGCAGCCGGCTATAAAAAAGCAAGCCATAGGTATTATCAAGCGGGCATTTGATCGTATGAGGATAGGCCGATTCGAGACCGCTCAGTGCTTTCTCCCAGGCTTGATCAGTTTCTACCAGGAAAATAATATCTGCACCCGAGCTTTTGATTTGCCGAAGCAGTACATCATAGTTCCGGTTATCCTGCAGCACATTGGCCGTGAAGATCACTACCT
>DASTPZ010000226.1:0-4111 GCA_035761965.1 Flavisolibacter sp.
CGACAAGGGAAAACATGCAGGCAAGACATCGCTCACCTGCCGTCATACACCTTCATTGCACAATCCAACACCGAGGGGCAAACGCAGCCGTGCAAATGAATTTATATGGCGTTTTGATTAGCATCACGGCCTATTGCAAAACCCGGATTTAGCTGCTAGCTTTACGAAAATTTAGATCCTAAAAAAACCATCATGACTACCAACGCTTCTGCTAATGACCAGTGGTATGATAAGACCTGGCTGGTTATTCTTCTGTGCCTCTTTATTTTTCCGATCGGTTTGTATGCTTTATGGAAATCAGACCGTTTCTCCAAAAGCTGGAAAATGGGAGGTACTACAGTATTGGTGCTTCTGATCATTGCCCTGGCTGCCACCCAGGGAGAGGCAGCACCCGAGACACCTGCTAAAACAGAGTCGGCACCGGCGCCGGAACCCGCTCCTGCCGCGGAAAAGGAACCGGAACAAAAAGGACAGTTCCTGTTCAAAGCTCCTGAAGATTTTAAAACCGCCTTTAATACGCAGGCCGGCGCCAGCAACATCAACCTGGAGATCGGCGATGTATCGACACAGGAGGGTGAGGTGAACAATACCTTCAACGCCACGATCAATGAGAACCTGGCAATCGTTGGTTCGGTTCACAAAACAAACGGTACAGTGCAGAGCATCATGATGATCGGCACAGGCGATGGCACTGCCCAGTCAGGTGCAAATATCATCCTGTGCATGGGTGCCGTGATAGCAGCTGCAGATCCATCGATCAAGCCGGAAGGCAGGATGGAAATCCTTAAGGAGCTCGGACTAATGGGTGATGCAGATGTAATGAACCTTTCCACCAAAACAGAACGCAACGGTATTAAATACTCAATTAACTCCAATGAGGTAACCGGCATGATACTCAGCGTATCGCCTAAGGAAAAAAGTTAACCGAATAGAAACAGCTTACTATAAACCCAGCTTTATATCATGAATAAAATCATGTCAGTCGCCAAGCCGTCATTAGCCCTCACCGCTTCTTTGTTTTCTGTTTTCGTTCTCCTTACCAGCTGCGGCGGAGGGGATGATGCTCCTCCTGCAGAAACAAAGCTAGTAGCATCCCAGGCCACAGAAGCACCGGCAAAGCCTGAGCTCATCATAGACCTTAAAACCATTTCGGGCAAAACGCTTGAAGAAGTTGAGAAGGTACTTGGCAAGGCCGAAAGTAAAGAAGCAGTAAAAGGCTATCCTTGCAGTCAGTCGGCCTGCGAGCAGGCCATATTCAGGCAAAATGGATATGAGATCATTTTCAAGAATGGAAAGGCCGATCACATAACGATTAACAGCATACCTGACCTTACAAAGAATGTGAATGCCATCCAGGCATTGGGATTTCCGGCTTCGCAGCCTTCGTTCAGCAACCCCGGAACGGTTGTCAAATGGACTGGCGTTGATGGCATGGAAGAGATAAGCTTTTTTACCGACTATGCGCTCATCAAGCTCAGCCCTGCCGATGAGTAAGGGTAGGATGATTGATCAGATTTAACAAAGGGTCGCAGCATTTGCGACCCTTTGATTTAGGATGATGCCGTGCAATCTGTTTATTTGCGTATCGGCATAAGCCAGCGTGCAGGAATTTGCCCATGGCAGAGATAATCAGCAAGCCTGTCTTGCAAATGCGTGCTATATTTAGCTTACGGTACTAACAGCCGGATGATAACCATGAAAATAGCAAGCTATAATGTCAATGGCGTTAATGGGCGATTGCCTGTGCTGCTTCGCTGGCTCAAAGAAACCATGCCCGATGTTGTTTGCCTGCAGGAATTGAAAGCCCCCTCAGAAAAATTTCCCGAAGAAGCCTTACAGCAGGCGGGTTATCATGCCATCTGGCATGGGCAGAAAAGCTGGAACGGCGTTGCCATACTCTCGCGCGGCAGAAAACCCGAAGAAGTAAGACGTGAGCTCCCGGGCGACCCCACCGATCCGCATAGCCGCTATCTTGAAGCGCTGATCGACAATGTACTTATTGCCTGCCTCTATCTTCCTAATGGAAATCCTGCGCCGGGGCCCAAGTTTGAATACAAGCTGGCATGGCTGGACAGGCTGATAACACATGCAAAAGGATTATTGGAACTGGAGCAACCGGCAGTACTGGCTGGCGACTTCAATATCATTCCCACAGAAGATGACGTATACAAACCCGAACGCTGGACCGAGGATGCGCTCTTTCGCCCTGAGGTACGCGCCGCTTTCAAAAAGCTCGCAGCGCAGGGATGGATCGATGCCCTTAGAACAACCTATCCCGCCGAAACCGTCTATACATTCTGGGACTATTTCCGCGACGCCTATGGCCGCAATGCAGGTTTGCGCATCGATCATTTCTTGATAGACCCAAGGCTCAAACAAACGCTCGCAGCAGCCGGTGTAGACAAACACGTTCGTAGCTGGGAGAAAACCAGCGACCATGCGCCGGTATGGATCGAGCTTGCCGATCGCTGATCTTATTCTTGATTCGGTGTACCATATAGAAAGCGAGGTGGCTGACGGGAATGCCAGGGATCAGCACGCTTCGAAGCAAGGATGGTTACACAAGGTTACACTTACTGACATGGGCATCGAAGCCATCTAATCTATCTCTTATCCGAGACCCATTACAAGCCTTTATCTTTTGCTGACTCAGGCATACTGATAACATACATTGAAGAAAATTTTACGTCTGCTCATATCGAAGAGCCATCGTATATAACCAAATAATGATAACACAAAGGATTTCCCCGCACGTAACAATTCATTAACGATTCGGTAACCAGCTCTTAATAATTTCCTAATCCTGATCCCTCAATTTTGCAGCACCAAAACGATCCATTATCTGCAAAAACCGGCTCGCAAACGGGACTTCTCTCGAGGTACCTCGTGCAAGTCTGCGTTGCTTCTCTCTACCACTTCTTAATAAACGATTATGAAAAATAGGAACCAAGTTGTCCGCAGCATCCTGCTGTGGCTGACAGGCTTTTGCCTTTTATTTTTACCCTTGCAGTCGCTGGCCCAGGACGATGGCGAGATCGTGGGCACTATTCAAACTGAGAATGGCGCTGCGCTCGATAATGTTGCCGTTGTTGCCAGGATAGAGGGCAGCTCAGCCTCCGTTACAGCTATCACCGATGTAAACGGGATCTTCAGGCTGAAGAACCTCGAACCGGATCAGAACTACACTTTGACCATTTCTTCGATCGGATTTGAGACCCAGGTGATGAAGGGAATCAAGGCCCTTAAGAATTTCAAAAGCTTTACCGTCAGGCTGAAAGAATCTTCCTCAACGCTTAATAATGTGGTGGTAACGGCCCTGGGAATAAAGCGCGAGGAAAGGGTGCTCGGCTTCAGTGCAACCACACTTAAGGGAGAAGAGCTGACGAATGCGGTCTCGGGCAACTGGACCGATGCGCTCTCGGGCAAGGTGGCCGGCTTGAACCTTATTCGCTCCAATGCTGGTCCCACCGGCTCGAACAAGATCATCCTGCGTGGAGAGAACAACCTAAATGGCGATAATGAAGCCCTGATCGTTGTGGATGGCGTGGTGATCAACCAGAGCAGCGGTCGCCGTAACGGCGTGTCGGGTGAAGTTCCTTATGGCGTGGGCAGCGAGAATATGCCTGCTGACTATGGCAGTGGACTGAATGATATCAACCCGGAAGATATCGAGTCTATCACTGTATTGAAAGGCCCCGGCGCCTCCGCCCTTTATGGCCAGCGCGGTGCCAATGGCGCTGTCATCATCACAACGAAGTCGGGCAGCAGCAAAAGAAAAGGCTGGGGCATCACGCTTAATTCGAATGCATCCATTGAGCAGGTGAATCGCTGGCCCGACCTTCAATATGAATATGGCCAGGGACTTGATGGAATGGCTTATTATTCCTATGGCACCTCGCCCGATGGAGCGAGCACCAGCGCTACCAGCTCTGCCTATGGCCCCCGCTTCAATGGCCAAATGTTCTACCAGTACGATCCTGTGAAGCAGGGGCAGGGAGCAGAGCGCACACCCTGGGTTCCTTATCGCAACAAAAGCCGCGAATATTTCAATTCCGGCCAGACCTATACCAATACGATCAGTGTTGACGGTGGTACCGATAAGACCTCTGCC
>DASTPZ010000227.1:0-4617 GCA_035761965.1 Flavisolibacter sp.
AGGATATGAGTGTCAAAAAGAAGGATTCCGGGCAACCTGAACCTACCCGGGCGGAGCTTGAGATCTTGCAGGTGCTATGGAAGCATGGTCCCGCCACAGTCCGTTTTGTCAATGACCAGCTGAACGAGCAAAAAAGGGAGGTGCAATACACATCCACACTCAAGCTGATGCAGATCATGGTGGAGAAAGGCTTGCTGAACAGGGATGAAAGCCAGATGAAGCATATATACAGCGCGGCCGCGGGGGAACAGCAGACCAAAAGCCTCCTGCTCGACCGTTTCGTCGACACGCTTTATGAAGGATCTGCCAGCTCTTTGCTTATGCAATTGCTAGGTAATAAAAAAACGTCTAAAAAAGAGCTGGACCAGATCAGGGAACTTATAAATAAAATGGACAAGAAGCAATAAACTAAAATACGCTATATGAGCTTGCTGTTCTTTAGCCAAAGGCTGACAAACGATGTAATAGCTGCTTTTTGCTGGACGCTGCTGCATTCCCTGTGGCAAGGCCTGATAGCTGCCCTGCTTGCGGCTTCGGTGGTGATGTTCACCAGGAAAGCGCCGGCAGCTACCCGTTATAACCTGCTTTCGCTCTTGCTTTTCCTGCTGCTGCTTACCACGGCTTTTACCTTTATAAGGGAGCTTGGTTTGGGACAGTCCGCCGGTGTAGCAAGTGAAGATGCCGCGCAGGCCGGTCAGCCAGTTTCAATATCGTCTGAAACCACTGCGGTTATAGAGCGGCAAGCACCGTTCGAAGGAATAAAATCTTTTCTCGATCAGAATATACCGGTGCTGATGACTATCTGGTTTATTTTCTTTCTGATCAAATGCACCAATCTGCTGTCAGGCATGCTTTACATACAAAGGATCCGCCACAGAGGGAATGGCCCGGTTTCATCCGGGTGGATGGAGAAGCTGTTGGAGCTTCAGAGGAAAGTGGGCGTACGCAGGCATGTGCTGCTGCTGCGGTCGGAGCAGGTGCGGGTGCCTTTGGTTGTAGGCATATTGAAGCCGGTGATACTTGTGCCGGCCGGACTCATGGTGCACCTGCCTGCAGATCAGTTGGAAGCCATTCTTTTGCATGAGCTGGCGCATATCCGCAGGAAGGACTATCTCGTTAACCTCATACAAAGCTTTGCAGAGGCCATCTTCTTTTTCAATCCCGCCGTTACCTGGATATCATCACTCATACGGGAGGAGCGGGAAGCGTGCTGCGATGATCTCGTGGTTGCCAATACAGAGCACAAGCGAAGCTATCTCGAAGCGCTGGTATCCTTTCAGGAATATGCACTGGGCTACTCCGGCCAGGCTATGGCACTGGCTACGCGCAAACACTATCTTCTTAACAGGGTCAAGCGCATGCTTACCCAGGAAAACAAAAAACTCAATCTTATGGAAAAAACAATGCTTGTTACGGGAGTTCTGGCCTTTATGCTTTTCAGCAGCTTTATGAACGAGCCTGAAAAGCAACATCATGATAAACAGGGTGTGCAAACGGCTGCTGCTGAAATGAAGCCCCCGCATCCAGTTCCTGTTCCCCCGCCAGCTAAGACAGTTGCTGAGAAGCAGTCGCCAAAGATGTCTTGTATAAAGCAAAAGCCGGAGGCTTGCGATACCCTTCCTAAAAAGGAGCATACGGGCAACTCCCTGCCACGATTTAGTAATATCACAACCCGTATAAACGATGATGGCGAGACCAGGAAATCGGAGACCGAAGCGGTAGATGAACAGGGTAAGCGATACCGCTTTCATACTGTTAATGGTGAGATCACAGAATTGTGGGTCGATGGGAAGCCCGTTCCAAAAGAATCCTTTGGCGATTATACGGCGCTTGTTCGCCAGATAGAACAAAGGCGTGGGCAGAAAGCGGCTGAGGCAAGAAAGGCGGCCGAGGAAAGAAGGATCGCCATTCGTGAGCATCAGGCCCAATTAGGCAGGGAGAGAGAGCTGATGGAGAAGCAGAGAAAAGAATTGAGAGCCAATATGCTTGCGCAAAGGCAGAACCAGGCAAAACTGGAAGCAGAAAGAAAACAGATGCAAGCCCAGCTGGCCCGCGAGAATAATGAAAGAAGGGTAGCCATGCAGTATAAAATGCGCGAAGACCAGTCAAGAAGGACCGACTCGATGCGCCGGCAGCAACGCAGTCTTGCCCAGGCAAGGGCTGCCCAGGCCAGGGAGCATACACGGGCTACCGGGGGTATTTCGGCCATCATTTCCGACCTTGTGCGACTTGGACTTGTTGAAAATGCTGATGCGCTGGCGTTTACGCTGAATGAAAAAGAGCTGATCGTAAATGGGGTAAAGCAACCCTCCTCGATCCATCTTCAAATGAAGGAGAGATATATCGATCATCCTTCGGATTTTTTCAAGTACAACCGTGCTGGTAACAGCATCCAGGTAACGGTCAATCAGGAGAAATAACCCCAGGCGGTTCTACACAGCTTAAAAAAAGCAAGAGTACAGTGATAAGGAATTGAGGTTCCACGCTGTGCTCTTGCTTTTTTGCATGCGACCGCACCTTGATACAAATATTGCGCCGCCGAATAATCTGCGAACAGTCCTGTCATTTCATTCTTCATTTTAAGCAACTCGTTCAGTGCGGGCTATACAGGTCCTTTACGCCCGTCTATTTTCGCAGCCTTAACCATTATTGACAATCAGCCGGAGCAACGCTGCGGTGTAAAATTTAAGCAATGAAGAAATTATCTATCCTCACGTTCCTGATCCTGGCCATTGCTGCCGGTTCTCATGGACAGGTATTTGGTAAAGTTTATGAAACAGACAGCCTGAAGCAGCTCATAGCAGACCATAAGACCGTCGCAGTGATACCTTTTTATTACAGGATCACGCTGAAGAAAATGCCCAAAGGCATGACCCAGGAAGACATCAGGCTCCAAGAGGAAAAGGGTTCGGTATCTGCCCAGAACAGCTTTTACACCTATGCTCTTCAGAAGGTGGAGAAAGGCGAGACAACCGTACAGGTCCAGGATATTACGCGCACCAAGGTGCTGCTCTCCCGCGACAGCATCAATGAGAAAAACATCAATAATTATCTGCCCGAAGAGCTTTGCCGCATACTGGGTGTGGATGCAGTGATCACCGGCGATATCATTGCATCACAGCCTATGTCGGAAGGCGCCGCTATCGCTACCGCAGTAATGGTTGGCTGGAGCAAGACCAATCAGGCAAAGGCATCCATCAAGGTCTATGGCAGAACGGGCAAGCTGCTTTGGTCTTATGGCAAGGAGGTGTCTGGCGGGTTGGGCAGCGATGACAGCGATATGATCCGCATCCTGATGAGAAAGACAGCCAATCGATTTCCATATTTTAAAGGCTAAGCTGTTAAGATCCCATAAAGCCCTTTAAAAAAGGGCTTTTTCACTCAATACGATCTGCCTGCCCAGCCTGTTGCAGTAACGGCGAAGCCTACCCTAACCATGAACCGACCTGCCTGCCGGCGATCTGCTGGCATAGTTTTTTAAGATTCATGCCTCACTAAATCACTTATTATGCCCAATTGGCTTAGAGCGCTTATTGCAGGTTATGGAGCAAAAAAGCTGGGAGGCGGCTGCTTCGGAACAATCATCGTTTTTGTTATTATTTATTGGATGCTGGGAGGCTGTTAGGTCTTCTGCTGTATTGATGTATTGTATGCTGCTGCCTTATAAGGTCGATCAGTTAACACATTTTTCATTTCCGGCACAGTTTTAGTCAGGAGTAGTCGAACTTCCATCCGGAGAAAAGATTACATCCTATGTAAACGGTGTCCGGAACTATGGTAACGCCTTACCCTCATGACAACCGTAGCCGTGTCGAAAGGTCTTGCCCCGCAAAAGCGGGGCTTTTTTCTTCTTATCCGGGCCCGTTCTTCCTGTGGCATTAAATTGGCAGCCGCAACATAAAAAGCATATGGAAAAGAGCAAAGAGCATAGGGACAATTATTCACCGGATCCCAACCTGGATACACCATCGGAATCAAATACGAATAAGCATATCAATTTCCTGGATACGGAGGATGACAATGAAGGAAACAAGAACCGTTCTGGAGACCGCGAGGTTGCCAGCAGGCGGGAGCAGTGGCAGCAAGGGCTGGAGGAAGGTTCAAGGCAGAAAGATGAACAGCAGAAGAGAGACAGTACACCGGACAGCCGCCAGGGGAATTCCAGCATCCCGATGGATGAGGAAGATACCCTGGGTAATCCCTGATCGTTCACGGCCGGCAGCTGTACATGAACTTATCGGCAGGATGTAGATTGTTCCTCCGGGGCTTCTTTAACTTTTCCTGTTTAAACAAACGGGCTCTGCCACACTCTTAATAGCATAACAATTTAAAATTGGTAGCTATGAAAAAGATGTTTTTACTACTCATGACAGTGGGTGTATTCTCAGCGGCGATGGCCCAGCCGAGACAGGAAAGAAGGGATGTTGTTTTGGGTCAGCAAACAGGCAGGGGTGGATATGGAGGCTTTTATGGCGACAGGGATGACCGTTATCGTAATGACCGCTATTCGGGCCATTCCTTTACCTCCAGGGAAAGGGATGCGGTAATAAGAATGATTAACCATGAATTCGACGATCGTATCTGGGCCGTTCGCCGGAGCCGTTACATGAGTCAATT
>DASTPZ010000228.1:0-14678 GCA_035761965.1 Flavisolibacter sp.
TCCCTGGCGAATGAAATAACGTTGTACCAGGTGCTCATCGATTTCGGAAACACTCACGGCGGGGTAAGTTGCCCTCGAAGCAAATTCAATGGCGTCAATATCGATATCGGTAGCAAAGATTTTTACTTCAAGCTGCCTGCCCGCTGTTTGCAGCAGGTCGTCGATGACCATGGCAATGGTATAGGCTTCCTCCCCGGTGCTGCAGGCTGTTACCCAAACCTTGAGCACATCATTGTCTTCCTTTGACCGTATGATCTCCGGCAGCACTTCGTTGCGCAACACGTCGAAAGCCGCGCGGTCCCTGAAGAATTTGGTTACGCCGATAAGAAATTCTTTGCCAAGTATCTTGCATTCCTCCGAGGAATTTCTCAGATGGTCGACATAATCCTGGAAACGCTTATACCCGAGCTGGTTCATCCTCCGCCCTATCCTGCGCAGGATGGTCGGCGTCTTATAATTGTAAAAATCGTACTGGCAGTGCTTGTCCACAAGCTTCAATACCTCCGGCAGCATCGATTCATCGGGCCTGCCTTCTGCCACTATCCGGGCGGGCCTTTCCCTGATATAGTTGAATATTTCCTCCGGCATCAGTTCAGGAGAAAGTATATAATCTGAATAACCCGTTGCAATGGCACTGTTGGGCATGCCATCGAACTTCGCGGTAAGCGGATCCTGTACGAGCACCATGCCCCCTTCGGCCTGGATGGCACCGATGCCCTTCGACCCGTCTGTTCCTGTTCCGGAAAGAATAACAGCTATGGCTTTTGACCCCTGGTCTTCGGCCAGGGAACGCAGGAATGTATCGATGGCCGTATTGGGCGCCTTTTCCATGTTCTTTTCCGATAGCTGCAGGCGGCCATTTGAAATGGTAAGCAATTTGTTGTTCGGAATCACATAAACGAAATTCCTTTCCACTAATGCGTCCTGCCTGGCTTCAAGCACCTTCATATTGGTATGCTTCGAAAGCAGCTCAACCAGCAGGCTTTTGTAATCGGGAGAAAGATGTTGAATGATAACAAATGACAGCTGCCCGTTCGCGGGCATATTGTCGAAGAACTCATGAATAGCTTCCAGGCCACCGGCCGATGCGCCGATAGCAACAATAAAGTGATCATGATCCGCTAACGAATTACTACTGGTCGTATTCATCTCGGGTTCATTGGCAAGGGTGATGCGAAAAAGTATATCAATTTAGCTCAAAATGAGCTATAAATTTTGTTAAGGGTAAACTCTACTGCAAAATTCCTGAATTGCTCTGCCATTTCCAACTCCTCTTTTCTCCACGGAACCGAGGTCTGCTTTACTGTTTGCTGCCATAGCTTAAATGAGTTCCGGGGATGATAGTTCACGCCATCGGATTCGAAACGCACTGCTTCACCAGGGTTTCCTCCCCAGTTTACTTTTCTAACTGCCTCCTGGCGAAATGCAAGTATAAAGGCGCCCTGGTCGGGGTGCACCGGCAGCACCAGCAGGCCGCTTGCCGTTTCCACGTACTTTTCCGCCGGCTCGAATACTGAAGCCAGGCTGGGCTGATGGTAGAGCTTGCTTATCCTTATCGATTGCAACCATAGTATCAGGTCCTGTATCTCCGAATCGGAAGGAACGATACCAAATGATTCCGTATGCTTGTTCAGTACGATGGCAAGTCCATCGGCATTCAGCATCTCCATCATTTCCCGGCTGTTCTTGTAAATGCCGGTCGTAAGATTGTCCTCCCTGTATACATCGTCGATGATACGCGAGTACATGGCCTGCCTGCCGGTTTTGAATTCGAACACTTCCCGCTGCTGCACCAGGGATATCTTTGCCGAGATCACATTGGACAGAAGCTCGAACACCACACACATTTCAAAAGAAAGATATTTGGGTGTGCGATGATGACAGGCGATCAGTCCCCAGAGCTGTCCGTCTACCAATATCCGCGTAGACATCGAAGCCATTACCTGCATATTCCTCAGGTATTCGATATGAACTGCGGCCACACTCCTGAGGTTGCTGTCGGAAAGATCTGTGAAGGCATTCGTCATCGGGTTGATCACGGGATAAAGCCTTACCGGATCATAGTTGATATTCGGGATCAGCCTGTAGGCCGTTCTTTTGTAAAGCTCCCTTGCCTGCCTGGGCACATCGGAGGCCGGAAATTTCAAGCCCAGGTAGCTGTCCATGCCTTCCTCTTTTACTTCGGCAATAACATCCCCGTTCCACTCTTCATCGAAGCGGTAGATCATGATCTTGTCGAAGCCGGATATCCTTTTCAGCTCCCTTATCGCGGCATAACCTGTTCCGGCTGTATCGGAGGCTGCTTCCACGGCATTCATGGCATATTTGAGGTCTTCATAAATGCTCACAAAAGATTCTTCATCTTCTTCGGGCCGTCCTTCCTTTTCCATTTCTATGGCAAAATGCTGGGGATGCGGCTGAACGGAAGCAAGATATTTGCCGGAAGGAAGGGAAAAGATGAATGGCAGCTTGCCGTCAGTCCTGTCTTTGAAACGCCCGGCCAGCCTGGCAACCTGTTCATCGCCGATGAACTGATTGAGCGGCCGCGACACGATCTCCCTGATGTCGGCGCCAAAAATCTGGGCAGCGTTCTCACTTGCCTGTATGATCCTCTGCGATGCGCGATCCACGATCAGCAGCACACCGTGCGGCTGTACAAGGTTGGTTTGATGCAGCGGCACCTTACCGCAAAAATCAGAATCCAAATTAAGCTTTTGATCCATGCTCCATTGTTTGGCTGATCCAGTCGGATAGACTTTCAAAACTGGCATTGGCCGCCATCACAATGGCCGCTGCTTCGTGGTCCCACTGATTGATCACTGTTTTAAAAAGGGTCCACTTTGGCCCTGTATCTTCTTTGTACCCGGAGAAAAAATTGAGTTCGGTCTCCACAACCGAGAGGCTTTCCTTCTTTTGCAGCATCTTGCTGATCATCCTTCCGCCCAGTGTAGAACCCTCGAGTACATAAAGGGCACCGAGGGCAGCAGGAACCGAATCAACCACAGGCAGGTCGCCGCAAAGCGGCAGGGGCTCACGCGGTATCTTCATGGCATCGAGGTCAAGAAGAATGAGCGCTGCATTCCGCCGGCTGTGTATGTCCTCAAGTATGGCAGGCGTTACAAATTCACCGATCAACTGCTCGAGCGGATGGTAAAAGCCATACAGCATTTTGAGAAGGGAAGCGTACTCATGCTTATCGCGGATGGCTGAAAGATGGGGTCCCAGCAACTGCTCGGCCTTTTCATGGGCGGCCTGGGTTTCCTGTTTCAGCTTGTCGGTAAGCAACACACCAGGGAAAGTCAAGGGCATCTGGTAAAATTAAAGAACTAGATTTAATTAAGACGATTTTAGCTCGTGTTTTTTGATTGTTAGGTGCTGATCTTACAGACATTATCTTTGTTTTATGAGTTTAAAACAAGCCCCTCCGGAAAAAGATACCATGCAAACCTTGCTGGACAAAATGAATCAACGGCTGGAAAAGATCAATGAAGGCGGCGGCCTGAAGGCCATGGCCAAACAAAAGGAAAAAGGAAAGCTCACACCAAGGGAAAGGATAGACTACCTAATAGATAAAGGCACACAGTTTGTCGAGATCGGTGCCTTTGCAGGTTACGACATGTATGCCGAGCAGGGCGGATGCCCCGCAGGCGGTACCGTCGCGGGCCTGGGTTATGTAAGTGGCCGCCAGTGCGTGATCGTGGCCAATGACCAAACGGTAAAAGCAGGCGCCTGGTTTCCTATCACCGGAAAGAAAAACCTGCGCATGCAGGAGATCGCGATGCAGAATAACCTGCCGGTGATTTACCTCGTCGACAGCGCCGGCGTTTTTCTTCCCATGCAGGATGAGATCTTCCCCGACAAGGAACATTTCGGAAAAATATTTTTCAACAATGCAAGAATGAGCGCGATGGGCATTGTGCAGGTGGCGGCGGTCATGGGCGCCTGTGTTGCCGGTGGCGCTTACCTGCCTATCATGAGCGATGAGACCCTCATGGTCGAAGGCGCGGGCTCCATCTTTCTTGCAGGCCCCTATCTTGTAAAGGCAGCCGTTGGAGAAGACATTGATATAGAGACCCTGGGTGGTGCCTCAACCCACACAGAGATATCGGGCATTGCAGATTATAAATTCAAGACCGAACAGGAATGCCTCGACCAGGTAAAGAGGATCATTGATAAGACAGGCGCCAAACCCGATGCCGGCTTCGACAGGAAACCTTCCCGCCAGCCTTTGAAGCCGGCGCAGGACCTTTATACGCTGGTGCCTACCGACAGCACCAAACCCTACGACATGGTAGAGGTGATCGAGCGGCTGGTAGACAATTCCGAGTTCGATCAGTTCAAGCAGGATTATGGCAAAACCATCGTTTGCGGTTACGCAAGGATCGATGGATGGGCAGTGGGCATTGTGGCCAACCAACGCAAGGTTGTAAAGAACAGGAAAGGCGAAATGCAGATGGGTGGCGTTATTTACAACGACAGCGCAGACAAGGCTGCCCGGTTTATCCTCAACTGCAACCAGAAAAAGATTCCCCTGCTCTTTCTCCAGGACGTGACCGGCTTTATGGTGGGCAGCCGGAGCGAGCATGCAGGCATCATCAAGGATGGCGCAAAGCTGGTAAACGCGGTAGCCAATTCGATCGTGCCAAAGATCACTATTGTGATCGGCAATTCTTATGGCGCCGGCAACTATGCCATGTGCGGCAAGGCCTATGATCCCAGGTTCATCTATGCCTGGCCTACGGCCAAGATCGCGGTCATGGGCGGCGACCAGGCGGCAAAAACCCTGCTGCAGATCCAGGTGGCGGCACTCAAGGCGAAGGGGGAAGTGATCTCCGAAGCCGATGAAAAAAGCCTCCTGAGCCAGATAAAGGAAAGGTATGAAAAGCAGGCCTCGCCTTATTATGCGGCCGCCCGCCTTTGGGTTGACGCCATCATCGATCCGGCCGATACGAGGCGGCTGGTATCCGAAGCCATTTCGGCAGCAAACCACCAGCCGGTAACCGAAACATTAAAAACAGGAGTTTTCCAGGTTTGATGGAAAGGACTGATCGCAGAATGAGTTTTTTTACTTATTTTCACCGCTATAAAACTACTAACTGAACGTTTATGAGAAAATCTACATTTTCGGTTTTTTTGTTATGTGCTGTTCTGTCCACTGTGGTACTGCAGTCGTGCAAGGACGACTCTAACCTTTTAACCCCTCCCCCCATTCCTGATCAGTCGTTCGTCGAAGAATTCGATACGATGCAGCAAGCGTATAACCGCGGATGGCGCTGGATCAACCGCAGCGCACCAGTCGGTACTACCAATTGGTCAGCCGCTCCTGGCCCAGGAAGCTTTATGGGTGCTTATTCTTCTACCGGCACCAATACAGGCGCTGCTTTTTCGGACTACCAGGCCACCGGCGGCACGACTGCCGGCATCATCAGCAACTGGCTTATTTCTCCTGAGATTTTCATGCAGAATGGCGATAAGATCATTTTCTATACAAGGTCGCAGATCACTTCGGCCGCCGCATCAGGAAGGGATTTCTCCTGCCGCCTCCAGGTTCGCGTGAATCCTTTTGATGGCGAACTCTCGATGGGTAATGGCGACGACGCAGGCAAGTTCACCACCCTGCTGCTCGATATCAACCCCAATGAGATCGAATACCTGAACACCACCCGTCCTCCTGCAGCCTACCCCGTAAACTGGACCCGCTTCGAGGCTACAGTTGCAGGTCTGCCAAAGATCCAGAAAGGCAGGTTCGCCTTCAGGTATTACCTGCATGGCGCCGGCTCAGCCGGTAAAGGAAACGGTGTTGGCATCGACAGCGTTGCATACGTAGGAAGAAAATAATCATCATTCTCAAAATCATTATCATGAACAAGAAATTCTCTATACTTTTTTTAGGTGGTCTTGCTGTAGCCATGAGCTCCTTACTGTACAGCTGTGAAAAGGATTATGAAGCTGCGCCTGCGCCTGTCAACAGGGCATTGATCGAAGACTTCGATACAGTAGCCAACCTTTACAGCAAAGGCTGGGCATTCGTCAACAATAGCCGTCCTCAGGGCGCTGCCACCTGGCAACAGGGTGTTTATGCTCCCGGCAAGCTGGGTCCCGATGGTTTCCCTGCTTTCTCGTACAGGGCCGCTGCCGATGAATATGCTTTTGCAGGATTTGCTTCAGGTGATGGCGTCTCCACACTCAGCAGCTGGATGCTGACGCCCGAGCTGCAAATGAGGAACGGTGATAAATTCTCTTTCTTTACTCGCACGTTTACAGGCAGCACCTTTCCTGACCGCATGGAAGTTCGCATGTGCCTTTCTGAAAACACGACTGACGTAGGCCGCGACGCCAACTCTGTTGGAAAATACACAACCCGCCTGACCGTTGTAAACCCTAACCTGCAGACCGGCAACGCCGGCTATCCGCAAAACTGGACAAAGGTTGACCTAACGATCGCGGGCTTGCCTGAAGGCATTGTAAAAAGAAGGATCGCCTTCCGCTATTTTGTAACCAATGGTGGCCCTTCCGGAGCCAATTCCAATGCAATCGGCATCGATCTTTTCCATTTCAGACCACAATAAATTTAACCTTTCTCCTTATAAAAGCTAACCCCTCATCCGGGTTAGCTTTTTAATTTTGAACACTATGAAGAACAGCCTTGCCTGGACAGCCCTGCTTTCGGTTCTTTTCGCTGCCTGCACCATCAGGGATAAGCAGCCTGTCGCGCCTCCCTGCGTCCGTGAGCCCTACGACAGCGCGCTCCGCCTTATTCGCCAAGGAGAAGCACTTTTGAAAGACGGCGACATGGTAGTGCGTACAGGCACGGAATTGTCCAGCCAGTTCATTCGTGAATTCAACCGGCAGGACAAGCGCTATTCGCATGCAGGCCTCGTTTTTCACCGGGATGGCCATCCCTTTGTTTACCATATTGTGCCAGAGGCAGAAAACCCTGAAGGAAGACTAAAGGCCGATTCGTTCTTGCGCTTTTGCAATCCCAGGAGAACGGCAGGCTTTGGCATCTACCGCTTTGATATGACTGAAGCCGAAATCGGTTCATTGAAGCAGCAGGTAGAAGGCTGGCTGGCAAAAGGCGTACGCTTCGACTCCGCCTTCAATTTCAATAATGATGAGCTCATGTATTGCTCCGAGCTCGTATCGAAAGGCGTATCGAGGGCTACAGCCGGGAGGATAGCATTCAGTTCCACTACCCCCACAGAGAAGGAGGCAAGCTTTTTCGGAAAGCAGCTTCATCTCTCACCGGCATATACAAGAAGCCTTAAGATCATGGCCATAGATAATTTGTTTCTCCATCCACATTGCCGTTCCATAGAACACTACGCATTCTCTCCGCAACCATGAGCCAGGAAATAACAATTTATACTGATGGATCTTCAAGGGGCAATCCCGGACCCGGCGGCTATGGGGTTATTCTCATGAGCGGCAGCCTTCGCAAGGAACTGTCTCAAGGCTATCGCCTTACCACCAACAACCGGATGGAGCTTATGGGTGTGATCGCAGCCCTGGAGGCAATGAAGAAGCCCCAGCTCAATATTACCATCTATACAGACAGCCAGTACATAGTAAAGGCGGTAAGCGAAGGCTGGCTCAAGAAATGGCTGGCTACCAATTTTGCGAAAGGCAAAAAGAATAAAGACCTCTGGATAAGGTTCAACGACCTGTATAAAAAACACCAGGTGAAATTCGTCTGGGTAAAGGGACATGCCAACAATCCCCACAACAACCGATGCGACCAGCTGGCAACCACTGCCGCCGATGGGTATGACCTGTTGGTGGATGAAGGCTACGAAAACGATCCAGACCGGTAAAAGCCAGGAAGAGACAGGAAAAGCAAGACCGGTAAACTATACCTGGACAGGCTGCTGCTAGGCTGCCTGCTGCCTAGCAGCCGGCATAAAAAAGCGACTGAGCAGGGCAAAGCTTCCAAACAGCAGGGCACAGAAGAACAGGTCTCCCACTACGGCATTTCCCGCAAAACCCTCGATCAGTCCATACTCGCGGTAAAAAGCAAGCGCATCGCCATAACACTGCATAAGGCCCTCAAAAGTTTTTGGACGGCCGAAACCGCCGCCACCCATCCAAACAAGCAGGTTGGAAGCAAGGAAATAAAGAACCGATCCGCTCAGGCCAAAACCAAATACCCGGAGCGCAGTGGGCTTTTTCAGCAGGAAGCCAAAAACCGTGAGCAGGGCGAAGAGCACATAGTTCAAAAGCTGGCTGTCGAAAAAGCCCTGGGCCTTGTAAAAGCCGGGACGGTCGAACAGTCCGTTTGTATAGAGCAGCTGATAGATACTATCTGAAATAAGCATGGAAAGCAGTGGAAGGATAAAGGCGAGCCGCTTGTCCCTGATCATGGCGCCGCCAAATATGGCCATGGCAAGCTGTGGGGCGAAGCCTTCAGGCCTGTCACCCCAGGCACGGTACAAAGAGGCGGACAATACCAGCAAACCAAAAGCAAGCAATACAGATTTATTGAGTTTCATCGTGGAATTTTAACAGGGGCAAAAATAAACAAGATAGCCTAACGAAAAGGAGTTTTTTACCCCTGTGGAACCGTAGCCCGGAAGAGGCTTAGTCTTCCGTTCGCCTTAATTTTCAGATCGGTTCCTGCCTTTGCCAACAGGGCCTCTCCTTTGGCTGCTTCAAGCCAATCGGTTCCATCCGATGCCCTCAGGCTTCCTTCCGTTACCAGAAGGATATCTGCTGTGTAGGTGCTCAAAGCTATTTCTTCGCCTGATTGCAGCTGGTACCGGTGCAGCTCGAATTCTTCGGCGGGACTTGCATATACCGTATGTACTTTGTTACCCGAGGGGCGGATGGGCCTGGGAAAGGTGGGTGCAAAATCGACATGCTTCATCAATTCCGGAACATCAATATGCTTATCGGTAAGACCCGCGCGCAGCACATTGTCAGAGTTGGCCATGATCTCTATATTCTGACCTTCCAGGTATGCATGCGGCATGCCTTGCGGCTGATAAACACCTTCCCCCTGCTCCAGTCTTAAAAGATTGAACAGGTAGATCGAAAAAATTCCGCGGTCATACTTCTCCGGGCTGCAAAAATTAATCGCTGCTCTTGCAGCCCAAAAATCAGGACTGCTTTTAGGAAGCTGCTGTGTCTCGTACAAGGGTACGACCCTTTCCACCAGCGGTGCCAGTATGGTGTTCACTTCGCCGGCCTCCATTAGCATCACGGTCTCGTAAAGACCTTTATATCCCGAAGACCTGAAAACATCGCCTAGGAAACCCAGCTCGGGTGTGCTGCTAAGCGTAGCTATCAATTCATGCTCTGGCTTGAACCCGTGCAAAAGCCAGAATTCACCAAGTGCCACCATCAGCTCGGGCTTATGATTCCTGTCCTTATAGTTACGGTTCGGAGCTTTAATCGAAATACCCTTCCGCTCTTCCTCCTCGTATCCTTTTTGTGCAGACTGACGGCTGGGATGAACCTGTATGGATAACATCTGTCTCACATCAAGCACCTTCAGCAGGTAAGGCAAAGAGCTGAACTTTTCCGCAACCTGCACGCCCAGCACATCGGCAGCGGCCGTTTCCAGTACATCAGCCAGGGACAGCTCCTTTGTGTTCTGAAGCACCGAGGAATGATTGGGATGCGCACCCAGCCAGTATTCGGCCCAGGGCTTGTTGTCGTCATTGGACTTTTCCAAAAGTTCCGGAATGAATTCGAATCCTCCCCATGAATAATGCTGCACCACACCTTTAAGCTTGGCGATGCTATGAGAAAAAATCATTTATGATTATTTTGAGATAAAGATAAGACATGGCCCTGCATAACGAATTGGGCAAGGAGGGTGAGGAACTGGCCGTTGCCTATCTGCTCGAAAAAGGATACAAGCTTCTATACCGCAATTGGCGTTCCGGAAGGAATGAGATCGATATCGTTGCCATCAAGGAACAAAAGCTCCATCTCGTAGAGGTCAAATGCCGCTCGTCGGAGAGGTTCGGGCAGCCCGAAGAAGGAGTGACGCCAAAAAAGCTCAGGCTGTTGCTGCAAGCTGCCGACGCGTTCATGTACAAACATCCGCAGTTCACCGATTTCCAGATCGACATCGTTGCCATCAGGACGAGCAGGCAGGCGCCGCCGGACTATTTTCTTATAGAAGACGTTTATTTATAAACCTCGATAACCGGGTTCTTCTTTGCTTCCGCGATCCGGTCCATCAGCTTCTCTACCATTTTGAAAGTGGCCGGGCAATGCTGCACGTTCTGCTTGTGAACATGGATGTAATGAACCACCTTCTTTTTGGTAAGGTGCGGAAAGCCTGCGCAGTCGGCCGGGCGTACGGCATAGATCGAGCACATATTGGTTTTCCTGTCGAGGAACTGGCAGGGATTGTTCACATTCATCCACTCGCCCTCCTTGTTTTTAAAAAGCCATTTTGCCTTGAACTGGCTGATGGTCATATTGAGGTGGGCGGCTATACGCTGAAGATCCTTAAAGGTATACGTGGGCGTCATCGTGCGGCAGCAGTTGGAACAGGCCAGGCAATCGACTTCCTGCCATACTTCCTTGTCGATGGCATCAGGATAGCTGTCGAGATCTTTTGGCGGATTATTTTCCAGCTTCGTAAGGAAACGTCTCAAACGCGGGCGGTGCTGTGCCACCGAAGCAGCAAATTTTCTTCTGTAATACGACATAAGGAATGCTAAAGACCGAAGGTAAAAGAATTTTGAAAGGCAAAGAAGCTCGGTCTATTTTTGCCGTTGGCCGGTTGTGGCCCGAGCACTCATGTGGGAACCATATAAAAAAGGATTCAGGGCTTATCTTCAGCTGGAGCGATCGCTTTCGGATAACTCAATAAGCGCTTACCTCGGCGATATCGATAAGCTCACCAGCTTCCTGCTTTCTTCGGGAATTCAGAAACCGCCTGCTGATATTGAGCTGGGCGACCTGAAGAAATTTCTCCAGTGGATATCTGAACTGGGTATGACCGCCAGTTCGCAGGCCCGCATCATTTCGGGCATACGCACTTTTTACAAATACTGCCTTATCGAGGACATTTCAAACAATGACCCCACCGCCCTGCTCGAATCGCCCAAGCTAAAAAGATCACTGCCCGATGTGCTTTCTTTCGAAGAGATAGAAAAGATCATTGCCCAGATCGACCTGAGCACCCCGGAAGGCACAAGGAACAAGGCTATTCTTGAAACCATGTACAGCTGTGGTCTTCGTGTTAGCGAAGTGGTCAACCTCAAGCTTTCCCAGCTTTACCTCGATGTGGAATTCATCAGGGTGATCGGCAAGGGCAATAAGGAAAGACTGATACCGATCGGCGGCAGCGCCATCCGCTATATCAACCTCTACCGCCAGCAGGTAAGGGTTCACCAGCCGGTTAAGCCAGGCGAAGAAGACATGCTTTTCCTTAACCGGAGGGGCTCGCGCCTGAGCAGGGTCATGATCTTTCTTATCATCAAGGACCTGGTAAAAAAAGCAGGCATATCAAAGATCATCTCGCCGCATACGTTCAGGCATTCATTTGCAACGCATCTTGTAGAGGGTGGCGCCGACCTGCGTGCAGTACAGGAGATGCTGGGGCATGAGAGCATCACCACAACAGAAATATACACCCACCTGGACAGAGAATTTTTGAGAAAGACCTTAAAGGAATATCATCCTGGGTTTGGGGACTGAGCGACTTCTTACCTGATGATGGTGACCATGCCCCTTTTGGTGATGCGGCTTCCGTCTTTTTTCAGTATACTTGCCAGGTATACATAGCTGCCTGTGGTCAGCGGCTTGCCCCTGAAGCTTCCATCCCACCCTCTCGATTTATCGCGGGTTAAGAAGACCATCTCACCCCAGCGGTTGAAGATCCTGAAATCCAGTTCGGCGATATCGGGGCCGAGCACCCTAAGCAGGTCATTTTTTCCATCGCCATTAGGCGTAAAGGCCGATGGTATATAAATATCATTTAGTGGCTCTACATCAAGAGCGAGAAAGGCCGTATCCCTGCAACCTCCAACAGACACAGCTACTACATGGATCATCAGGCTGGAGTCGGCTTCTATACGCTGACTGCGGACGGCTTGAGAAACAAAGGCCTGCTCCGGGCTCCAGGACAAAACACTGTAGGCGATCGAAGAGGAAGTAAGCAGCTCTACACGCTCGCCCGAATAAGCCTCGCTTACGGAAGCTGTAAGGCCAAGCTCAAACCTTTCTATATCCAGCGTCTTGGAGACCTGCGCTTTGCATCCATTAGGGCTTGCGGCTTCAAGCCTTACCGTAGCTCTGCCGGGAGCACCAAGGCTATAGGTCGTGTTTGTCTGGGATGAAATCGGCATGTTATCGACAAGCCATGTATAGCCATAGCTTGCAGCATTAGGAGTAGTATTGGTCAGCTGTATCTCGCTGCCCACGCAGGGAGGTGAATGGGTAAAGGAAGGAATTGGCGGGGCGTCGATACTGATAAGCGCCTGGACGGGTGCGTTTTTACAGCCATTGACCGTGGTGACATTCAGTGAAATGCCATAGCTGCCTTCGTCGGGAAAAGAAAATACAGCTGTAGAACTATTGGCAGAAAAACCATTGGTGGTTGTCCATTCGTAAGCGGCAATAGTACCTGTCGACAGTGATACCTGCGCTTCGAGGGAAAGCGGCGTGTCGGAACAGCCGACCGTATCCCTGAGCATGACCAGGGGCAGGCTTTCAACGAGGACGGTTCTGCGCACAGTATCGCTGGTGCAGCCCTGGGTGGAGGTAACAGCATGCTCTATAAGCGCATTGCCGGCAGGCAGGGAAGTCTGGATAGAGGAAGCATTAAAGACTACGCCTCCGGCGTTCCAGTAAAACTGGCTGATCGAGCCATTATCCACAGTGCTGTTATCTGAAAGAATAAAAGGCTTGCCCTCGCAGGCATCTGTGTCATAAACAATACCAGCCAGGGGCTTAGCCCTTAGAGTGATGGTCTCAACTGCCGTATCGCTGAGGCATCCGCTACCCGATTCCGCAACAAATTTTACCGTATAGGAACCAAAGCCTGCGTATTCATGGATGACAGACCCGGTGCTGCCTGTTGCCGCGGCTTCGCCAAAGCTCCAGTAAAAACGCTTGATGGTATCGGCTGCCACCGCACTGGTACCGATGAAGGAGGCTGTGAGGCTGCCGCAGCTCTCCGTAAAGCTAAAGGAGGCTGATGGACGGGCCTTGAGCACAAAGGTCTTTTCCAGGGTATCGCTGTCCACGCAGGCAAGGCTGCTTTTAACGATCAAGCGGACTCCTGCCGTATCAAAAGCGGGAAAGGCAAATACAGCATCTTGCTGCGTACTGGTTCCCAATAGGCTGCCGGCCTTATCGAAAAACTCCCATTTATAACTGACTGCCGGATTTGATCCCGGATCACTGGTATTGGTAAAGGCAACTGAGAGATCATTACAGGCCATTGTAAAGTCAAAGCCGGCCTGTGGCGGTGGGGGCCGCAGCACAACAGCTTTTGTGATGCTGCCCCGGCCACAGCCTGCATCGGCTGTAAGAGAAAGCTCCACAAAAAAAGTATCGGTGTCGGCAGGGAATACATGAGTGATACTGGTATAGGTTGTGTCGCCACTGCCGGTGAGAAGCTGGCTTTGCTGGTTGCCATCTCCAAAATCCCAGAAAAAGGAGAGACTATTGCCCTGGATGTATGTCTGCGCCTGGAAGCTCACCGTGCGGCAGTCGGCGTCAACACTATAGCTGAATTGGACATTGGGATTTACAGCATCAGCTGATACAAAATACGGCAGACTAAAGTTCATGACCCTTCCGCCGATATCGACCTGGTCCTTATTATAGCCACAGGCGCTACCGATAGCATTTGGATTATTGATCACATCCAAAAAAGAACGGCCGCCGTTGCTGCGGTAAATCTTTTGGTCAGGGCCAAGCTGAAGCTGCCCGAATTCTCCCTCTTCACTTGATTTTTCAGAAACAACCGTATAGGAAGAAAGAATGCCAGAGGGCAGGAAAGGCTCAACCTGGAGTTGAATCACGCGCGAAACCTGAGGCGTGATCGACAGTGAATCATTGGTAAGATATACCAAGCGGGAATCAGGTGAGAATTCAATGCCATAGGGATATTGCAGCGGAAGACGAACGGGGTTGGAAACAATGCCGGTGCTATTATCAAATTTCATCACCTCGAATAAACCCAATTGAAAATAAGCGGGGTAAAGGCCATAATAGGTAGTAGCAAGCTTTTTACCATCTAAGGAGCCACGCAACATGCCGATTGATCTGGCCGGTTCATTTTCGGAGTCGTACCCTGCAGCCGATACCACGGGCGTACTGCTCAACCCCGCACAAGAAAGCCGAAAGGCATAGAACCTGTTTGTAAGATCTTTACAGATGATCCAGTATTCATAGCCGTTTGCATGTCTAATTGCCGTCATCTTGGATGAAGAGGGAGAAAAAAAATTCACATTCTTTACCGATACATCTCCCAATCCTCCATTCAGGGTCATATCCACAATGGAATAGCAGTACCCGTTCGAAGCACTGCCGGTAAATCCCTCTGCAGTAAAAATATAATACCTGGAAGAACCGTCCAGGAACGGAATGATCAGCACACTATTGTTTTGATTGAAGCCGCCAAAAAGCCCGGTGCCGTTTGGCATTAACTGGTGAAGACGGTTGTAGACATTCACGCCATTTGTATAAAAGAGCAGGTTTCCAAAACG
>DASTPZ010000229.1:0-5147 GCA_035761965.1 Flavisolibacter sp.
AGACCTTGCCATTGTCCTTGGCTTCGATATCGAGCTGGATCCGCATGACGGTTTCCAGGTCGGTGGCAACAACGGTAAGCTTGTTCTTCTCTACTTCAAACAGAAAATCCTCGAGAATGGGCAGGACTGTATTGGCATTGATCACCCCGGCTATATGCTGCAGCTGCTTCAGTAGCTGGGAAGAGGAAACAATGAATTTCATGTACTTGGTGTTTGAATTTGATAGCGGCGAAACTACGTTTTTTTAAAACATGCCTGGCGGATGTTTATCAACCGTCCGGGCAGGTGCGGCCCGTATTTTGAATAGGTAATTTTACCGAAGGGAATGAAATTCATGATTGTAACGGCCGATTGCTGACATTTGTTGACGGAATAACAGGTCCAAACAAAGGGAGAGCCTATGCTGGAAAAGATATTTAGCTGGTCGAAGAAAAAATCCGAAGAGGAGGCAGAGCCCGAAATAAGGTTTGGCCGGTATTCTGATAACAATAAGAGCGTAGAGAAAGTAGAAAAATGGAACGAGGCCGAGGCGCTTTTCAAGGAAAAAAGATATGCGGACAGCATAAAGGCTTTTTTCGAATACCTGTCCGACGATGAAGAGCAGAACGTAAATCATACTGCCGAAGGCTCCCGCGGAAAATTTCTCTTTTACCAGGGGTCTAAGATCGTAAGGGGTTTTTACAATGAAGAGGTATTCGAAGCCGAGGTTTTCCTTGCGCAGATGCCGCAACCGAACGTGCCTGTTATGCGCCGCCTGCTCGAAATGAACTTCAATCTCTACTACAGCCGTTATGCCGTCCAGGGCGAAAAGATCGCCATGCTTTTCCATAGTGATATAGAAACAGCCAATCCCAGTAAATTATACTATGGGCTCAAAGAGCTGGCCACCAAGGCTGATAAGCAGGACGACTTGCTGGTGCAGGACTTTACTACGCTGTTGCCCGTGGATACCGAGCATATCGTGCCTGTATCTGAAGAAGAGAAAGCGGTCAAGCTCAGGTATTTCAAAAAATGGATCGAAGAAACGATCGACCTGGCCAATGGCATCGATGCCGATAAATTCTCCGGCGGCATAGCCTATATGCTGCTGGCGCTGGCCTACCGGATCGACTTCCTGCTACAGCCGGAAGGCAAGCTGCTTTACGAGCTGGAAAAGATCGTTGAGATCTATTTCAGGAAAGACGAAAGGCTGGTTACAGAAAAGAACCAGGAAATGATGGAATGTTTCCAGCGGATGCTGGCGAAGGAAAAAGAGGCATTTTACCCTTACCTGTTCCGGTCGAAGTATACCTTCTCGATCGTTACGCCCCAAAACCACAAGACCATATCAGACGCTATTTACAACGCCAACCAGAACATAGCCTGGTACCGCGAAAATAAACTGCCTGAGATCGCTGCGCTTATCAGCGAATACGGTCTTTCTTATTGTCAGTATTCCTACAGCCTGCCGCGCCCACTCACCGAACTCTTCGACCTCATGATGCGCATCAACTACGGCGATTATTATCGGGAACTGGGCTTCAGGGATGAGCTTTATGATGCTGCTTCGAGGGAATATAACAAGGAGCTCATCATTGCACGGATAAAAGCCATCGAGGAAAGGTGGAAGGAAAAATACCCGGAAATGGATTTCAAAACAGACAAGCTGAAGTTTGACAGCAAGGTAGGGTTCAACCAAAGCTTTACAACCGAATTGGAGTATTTAAACCTGGAGACGAAGTGAATACACAGCAGATCATAGAGCTCTACCGGCCGGCCATCATCCAGATAGCCACGCAAACCAGCACGGGAACAGGCTTCTATTTGAAGGAGTTCGACCTGGTGGTAACCAACGAGCACGTGGTAGGGAAGAATGCCGAGGTAACCATTGCCGGCCGTCTTTTTGACAAGCGGATGGGTAGGGTATGGTATACCGATAAAAAGCATGACCTGGCTTTTCTGCAGCCTCCTTCCGATGTACAGCTGCCGGTGGTTAAGCTGGGCGACTACCAGGATACCAAGGATGGAGATGTGGTTGTGGCGATCGGGCACCCGTTCGGACTCAACTATACTGCCACGCAGGGAGTGATCTCCAAGGTCGACAGGGTAAGGGATGGCGTGAAGTACATCCAGATAGACGCCGCCATCAATCCAGGCAACTCGGGCGGACCACTCGTGAACAAGGAAGGCGAGATCATTGGCATCAATTCTTTCATCATCCGCGGAGGCGATAACCTTGGCTTTGCGCTCCCTGTAAGCTATCTGCGCGAAGCGCTCAGCCTTTATGCTCCTCACCGGGGCGAGGCATCGGCCCGTTGCCATAGCTGCAACCACCTGGTGCTTCCCTCCAATATAGAAGCTACTAAATACTGTCCTTACTGCGGAACCGAAGTAAAGCTCCCCCAACTCCCCGAAAGAGAATCCAAGCCTGTAGGTATAGCCAAAACAGTGGAAGAGATCTTGCGGGAACTGGGCAAGGATGTGAAGCTGGCCAGGGACGGCAACAACAACTGGAGCGTAAAAGAAGGAACAGCCAAGATCAAGATCAACTACAATCCCGAAAACTATTTTGTAGCCGGCGATGCTTACCTCTGCCAGCTTCCCGGCGATATAGCCCGCATCAAACCCCTGTACCAGTTCCTGCTGCAGGAAAACTATAAGCTCGATAACCTGGTGCTGAGCTGCGTCAAACAGAATATCGTCCTTTCGTGCATTATGTACGACCTCGATATGACAAGAGAGAACGGAATAGAGATGTTTCGCGAGCTTTTTCAGAAAGCGGATCATTACGACCAGCTGCTAGAAAAAGAGTTTGGCTGCCTTGAGCTGCTCGAAGAATGAGCAATGCCGGCGGCAAATAGGCGATAAGAAAGCCCCAGGTTGAGCTGGCCCTAATAAAATAATAGCCGTGCAGAAAAAATACCTTACAAAAGAACAGGCTCTACAGAAAGTACGCCAGTACTGCGCTTACCAGGAACGGAGCCATTACGAGGTACAGCAGAAGCTCTGGGAGCTCGGCGTGAGAAAGGTTGAGCACGACGAGATCATTTCCACCCTGATAGAAGAAGATTACCTGAACGAAGAACGTTTCGCTATCCAATACGCAGGCGGCAAGTTCCGGATGAAGGAATGGGGCCGTAAAAAAATCTATTATGGCCTGAAGGAGAAAAAAGTAAGCGAGTACAATATCAGGAAGGCAATGAAGGAAATAGACGAAGAAAGCTATATGAAGACCCTTCGGCACGTAGCCGAAAAGAAGTACGACTCGCTCAAAGGAGAACAATACCTCGTGCGGCAAAAAAAAACCGCCGATTACCTTATGCAAAAAGGCTTCGAGCCCGAGCTGGTTACAAGAATGATAGCAGAGCTCAGGGGCGGGTAGACCCGCTACCTGGCTCTTTGCCATTTTAACCATTTTCTTTCCGGGATAGGCCATCAACAGGAGGAGTGCCTTCATCATCAAACAATCCTTGCTATTTGCCGGCAACACTGGCTTATTCTACCAGGATCTTCTCCTGTCTTACTTCATCTTTCAGAACGACCCTTGCAATATACAGTCCCTTCGGAAGCGATGGCAGGCTTATCGTTACCGCGCCCGTTGCATTTGCCAGCGAACGTTCATAGACCAGGGCTCCGTTTCCGCCTACAAGCTGAAACAAGGAAGCCGGCTGCGGAAGCGAGAGCGAAAGCGTTCTGTCCCTTACAATGGTGGGATAGATCTTTGCCTTTTCTTTATCGCCGACCAGCTGGAGAATGGATGAATAGCGGATTGACCCGTCATCATCTTCGATTGCGAGGCGGTAATACAGGCTGCCCTGGGTATTGGGCATATGGAGATAGGTATAGCTGCCGCCGCCTGTATTGCGGCTTGCATTCACCGCAGCTGCACGCGTAAAGCCAAGGCCATTGGCGCTCCATTCGATGTGGAAACGCGCGGTATTCTCTTCAAAGCTTGTTGTCCATTTAAGCTCATTGACGCCATTTACCCGCCTTACGGCAAAGCTGCCCAGCCTTACGGGCAGTACGGTACCACCGGTTGCCTCTACCTTAAATACCCCGGCTCCGCCTACAGCGTAGAGTGTTCCATCTTCGGCTTCGCCGAAACCAAAAATAAAGGTTTGCACCGCGCTCTGGACAGAGGAATCAAAACCGCCGCTGCCATTGGGCCAGAGAATATAGATATTTCCGGAGTATACATCAGCAGCCAGGTAATAGCCTCTGAATGCAGGGTATTCGGTTCCCCTGTAAACATAGCCGCCTGTTATGGCTGAAGCCCCGGGCGTAGGATTGTTGTAATCATAAACCGGCTGAATATAATCGTCGGGATTACAGACCGGCTGCCCGGGTGTGCGGATATAACCCTCGTAACAATCCCAGCCATAGTTTACGCCGCCCGGGGCACCTGCTGCCCTGAAATTCACCTCTTCCCGGGCGCCCTGTCCCACATCGCCGATCCACATATTGCCATTAAGTCGGTCAAAGCTCCACCTGAAAGGGTTTCTCAGGCCTCTTGCCCAGATACGGTCGTCGATGGGGTCGCCGGGCGCCGTATGCGGGTTATCGGGCGGCACGGAATAGTTGCCATAAGCAAGGCTGGTATTGTTGATATCGATGCGCAGCATTTTACCAAGCAGGGAGCTGCCGTCCTGCGCATTATCATCGGGGTCGTTGCTGCCGCCGCCATCGCCCGTGGCCAGGTACAGGTAGCCATCGGGACCGAAATTGAGCTTGCCGCCGTTGTGATTGGTCTGCCCGGGATGTGAAATGGTGAGGATCAGCAGGTCGGAAGCCAGGTCCACGGTATTGGGATTACCCGCAGCCGTCTCATACCGACGGATAGCCAGGTTGCTTGCCAGGTCGGTATAGTACACGAAGAAATAGCGGTTGGTCACCCCATCGTAGTCGGGGTGAAAGGCCATGCTCAGTAAGCCCTCTTCGCTGCCTGCCGTGGTAATGAGGTTTTCACCCGAAGGGCCGAGGTCAAGGAAATTGGGCGGTGTAACCGATGTATTGCGGTCCCAGGTTTTGATCAGTCCATTCTGCTGCACAATGAACATGCGCCCGCTGCCATCGCCGGCACTCACAATGTCTACGGGGTTGTTTACACCCGCTAAGGACTGGTTCTGGAAGCTGATGACGGGTGGCTGGGCATTCAGGGAAAATGAAAA
>DASTPZ010000230.1:0-6050 GCA_035761965.1 Flavisolibacter sp.
ACCTCCGGCGCAACGGAACAATTGCAGCAGTTAGAGGAATTCCAGCTGCTGCGCCGTGTAGGCCAGCCTATTACAACCTATTATGGCTACCGCCGCAACGGTTATTTCCAGAACCTTGACGACCTCACTACGCATGCCATCTTTGCAAACCAGAACAGGGGTTCCATTTCTCCCGGCGATATCAAATACCTTGACCGTAACGGCGATGGTATCATAGACGATTTAGACAAAACGATCCTTGGTAATCCCTTTCCACGCTACACCTTCGGCTTTACCTACAACGCACAGTACAAAGGCTTTGACCTGTCGTTCCTGATCCAGGGTGTTGGTAAAAGAGATGCCATGATCCGCGGCGAACAGGTAGAACCCTTCCACTTTGGCTATGGAGGTACCATGTACCGGCATCAAACCGATTATTGGACGCCTACCAATCCCGATGCAAAATGGCCAAAGCTGGCAGAAGCAGGTTCGCCTTCCAACGCCAACAATTATCGCGTGGGATCAGACCTTTACCTGTTTGATGCATCTTATGCAAGGCTTCGCAATGTGCAGATCGGCTATAGCCTGCCGGCGGCACTGGTAAACCGGGCACGTCTTCAGGGAGTCCGTATTTACCTGACCGGGCAAAACTTAATGACCTTGACCAAGCTGGATTTCCTGGACCCCGAGAACACGGAATTTGACAATAATACCAGCCTCGGCGGTGGTGCCAACAGTGCCCGTGCCTATCCTATGCCGGTATTCTATGGCTTTGGTATCGATGTGCGCTTTTAACTTCTAATGAACTTGCTATGTACAACCTAAATCGGAAACAAATTCTGCTAACGGCCACGCTGGTGCTTTCCCTGGCAGCATGCAAAAAGCTGGATCTGGCTCCCAGCGACCGCTTTACCGAACTTACATTCTGGCAATCGAACGAGAACGTTGCAAACTTTTTAAACAACGTGTATGGTGGCATGTACTCGAGCCAAACCTTTTTTTACAGCGAAGCGCTGACCGATAATGCTGTAAGTACCCGCAACGGTAACACCAGCGGACAGGCTGACATTATCGCCGGTGGCAACTTTACCTCTACACTGCCAAGGTTCGGTAACGAGTGGGCTTTTTATTACGGCGGCATTAAGTCTGCCAATATCTTTCTTGATAACCTTGACAAGAATACCACGTTGACCGGCAGTCTCAAAGAACGCTACCGCGCCGAAGCCCGCTTTATCCGCGCCTTTCATTATGCGAATCTCACCAATCTATGGGGTGATGTACCCCTGCTGAAGAACGATATTTCAGCCGACGATGCCAAGTCCGTGGCGCGTACGCCAAAGGCCGATGTTATCAGTTTTATCATAAGTGAGCTTGATGCTGTAACAGCAGCGCTTCCTAAAAAAGAAGAGTACGGGGCAGCCGATCGGGGTCGCATAACCAGGGGCGCCGCCCTTGCATTGAAAGCCAGGGTGCTGCTCTACCAGGGTAACAGGATGCAGGAAGTGGTAGCCGCCTGTGAAGCCCTGATCGATAATGGAGCACAGAATGGCCAGTATGCATTAGTGCCGGCTTACAGCGATGTGTTTTCACCAACCAATGAATACAATAGTGAAGTGATCCTGGACCTGCAATACGCACCTGTAACCCGCACATGGAATGAGTTTATTGATTTTGCGCCTATCTCTGCCGGCGCCCGCAGCAACAATATGGCGCCTACCCAGGAATTGGTGGATAGCTATATTATGCTGAACGGAAGAGGCATTCGTGAAACCGGCTCGGGCTATAATGAAGCCAACCCTTATGTTAATCGCGATCCACGGCTGGCTGCAACCATAGTTTTTGACCAGGGAGAATGGAAAGACGATCCTGCGGCAACAGCAAGGACTATCTACATCACGCCCGGCTCTACACCCGCCGGTGGTTCCAATGTGGATGAGTACAACACGGCAGGACAGGGCACACCCACCGGTTATTTCTGGCGCAAGTATTACGACCATACCTCCCGCAGCAACAATTACAGCTCGGGACTGAACCTGATCCTGATACGCTACGCTGATGTATTGCTCATGTACGCCGAAGCCAAGAACGCCCTGGGCGGGCTTGATGCAGCTACCTGGGATAAAACCATTGGCGCCCTGCGTCGCCGCGCCGGCTTTAGCGATCCAGGGGCGCTCAACTTTCCGAGTGCAAGTACGGCCTCGCTTACAGAGATCATTCGCCGCGAACGCCGCAGCGAGCTGGCCATGGAGGGCCGCCGGTTTGACGATATCCGTCGCTGGGGTTTGGCAGAAACGGTCTTGAATGGCTGGGCGCACGGCGCCCGCTATGGCGACCCCGCGATAGACAATGGTTACCTGCGGGTGCAGCAACGTGGCTTCAACTCTTCGCGAAACTACCTGTGGCCTGTGCCCGAGTCCGAACGGGCTCTTAATTCTTCACTCACGCAAAATCCTAACTACTAAACAATTGTCATTATGAAAAAATACATCATGTCCCTTGCCGCGCTGCTGGTGCTGCTAAGTAGCGGGTTAGTGAGTTGTAAAAAGGACGAAAGAGACATCAATATGAATCTTTCGGAAGTTACCAATCTTATTGCGCCTGCCGATGCAAGGTATATAAAGCTCAATCCGGCAGCCAACCTCACCGAAACTTTCGAATGGGACCAGGCAAGGGCTGAAGACGGTTCGCTGGTGCTGTACGAGGTAGTTTTCGACCAGGAAAACGGAGATTTCAGCAGCCCGTTTTATACTGTAGTGTCCAATAGCCGTGGCGTCGAAAACAAGCTAACCCTAACCCATGGCCAACTCAACCAGATCGCTTCACTGGGAGGTGCTGATTTCTTCCAGCGCAAAAAATTCAGGTGGACGGTATATGCCTCCAAAGGCACCAATGTAAAAAAAGCAACCGTGTCGAGGATCATTGACCTGGAAAGACCGGGCGGCTTCGCTTCACTTCCGGGCTCGGTATTCATTCTGGGATCTGCCACAGAAGTGGGAGACAACCTCTCGAGTGCTCTTAAAATGCGACAAACAGGACCAGGCGAGTTTGAGATTTTTACAAAACTCAAAGCCGGAACCTACCGCTTTGTGGATGGAACCACAGGCAGTCCACGCACCTTTTACCTTTTCGACAATGGGGGTATTCCCACCATCGGCGTGAACGGCAATACCAGCTTTACAGGTCCAGATAAGATCATGCGCATCCGTCTCAACTTCAACGACATCAATGGCTCTTATGCCGAAGTGAAAAAAATGTCATTCTGGTATTGCAATGCCAACACGTTCTGGTTTGACCTCGATTATGTCGGCAATGGCCTGTGGCAAAAGAACGATTGGGCAACTACCCTGCAAACTGTTCCCTGGGGCCTGGAAGAGCGGTACAAATACCGTATGGTCATCAACGACGGTACCGGCGACAGGGATGTGTGGATCAATTCAAGCTTTGGCGATCCTCCTGGCCAGGATGGACAATACCCAAGCTCAGTGCCTTATCGTACCATCTACTTCGATCAGCCCAATGGCGGCAGCCAATGGGATTGGGCCTGGAAGCTGGACAAACAGTACGTTACCCAGGGAAGTGTGGTGGATTACTGGGTTTCGCTTCGCGGAAGCGAGGGCGTGTACACACAGGGCTACGTGAAGTAATGATTTCTCTCATATAGCAATCGTTCACGAAACGCCGGTACCTGCCGGCGTTTCTTTCTTCGAAAAAATTCAGGGAATGAATTTAACACAGGAAGTAAGCAGAACATGGTAAGAAGTGCGCAAGTAGTAATGTGTATTTGCCAGTTGTATGAAATCAGTCCTCTGCATTTCCCCGATCACTAAAAGCCAAAACATACTGCCAGTTGCGGTTCCAGACCAATGAACCAGCCATTTGTGCTTAAGCCCACATGATTTTCACAGGCTTAACCTTATATGAAAAACGATCACCAGTTGGTAGCAGGCCTTCGCAACGTTGCCAACAAAAAACCATAAAACATGAACAAAACAAAAAATATACTCGGGATCATACTGTTGCTTTTTTGCTTGTCGGCCTGCCTAAAACAAAAAGAAGACGATCCGCCGGCACCAAGCCCAAACCCACCCTCGGGGGCTCGTACCTACAACTGGCCGAATATAGCCGACAGTGCGCAGGGCTCATTGCTCAATTTTTACAATCCCGCCGGTAATTACTACCAGGTTTCTGCCACCAATACCGCATGGACACAGTACTGGCCCACAGCGCATGTGCTGGATGTGCTGGTAGATGCCTATCTGCGCAATCCATCGCCACAGCTCAAAACGCGAATGGACAACCTGATGACCGGCCTGCTATCCCGCAATGGCAATACCTGGATCAATTATTATTATGACGATATGGAATGGTTGGCACTGGCAGCCCTGCGTGCCTTTGACGCTACCGGCGATGTGCAATACAAAACCGTGCTCGATATCCTTTGGGCTGATATCAAGAACGGCTGGAGCACCGATTTGGGAGGCGGCATCTGGTGGCGCAAAGACAATCTCTCTAAGAACACGCCGTCGAACATGCCGGCCGCAATATTGGCTGCACGGCTCTACCGCAAGTTCAACCAGCCGGCCGACCTGCAGTGGGCGATCAATATCTACAACTGGCAAAAGGCCACCCTGTACGAAAGCGCTTCGGGCTGGGTGTATGACAACATCGACAGGAACGGCGTAAAAAATACGACCTGGAGATTTACCTATAACCAGGGAACGTTTCTCGGCGCGGCGCTGGAGCTCTACATGATAACCGGTAACGCCACTTACCTTGCCGACGCCATAGCAGCGGCCGACCACACCCTCAATGGGCCATTAACCACCAACGGCATTTTAAAGGATGAGGGCGGCGGTGACGGTGGTCTGTTCAAAGGCGTGTTTGTACGCTACTTTACCCGGCTGATCGTGGATGGCAACCTCAGTCAGACAAAAAAATCCGCTTACATAGCCTATATCAAGGCCAATGGAGAGATGCTTTGGAACCGGGCAAGCAAGTCGCCCGTCCTTTTTGGTACGAACTGGAGCAATGCACCCGCCGCTTCGGTAGAGCTAACCACGCAGCTGAGCGGCATCATGCTTTGCGAAGCCATGGCTGAGCTCAGGAGATTGAACCTGCTATAAAACCTGTGAAATGAATAAAGCTTTTGTCACAATTTTCCTGGTCTCCCTGCTTTTTAAAGGAATGGCCCAGCCGAAGCGGGATTACCGTGAGCGGATCGACCTGCTACATCAAAATATTGAAAAATATTTTTTCGATGAGGGGAAGGGATTTTATCGTGAATTCGATCAACGCGACAGCAATGATAAAAAAACGCATAGTTACCTCTGGCCATTGTGTGGACTGATACAGGCGGCGGCCGAAACTGATGCTGCGGACCTCACCGCAAATTATACCGGGCTCGTTTTGCAAAGACTTAAGCCCTATTATGATGTAACGCCGCCGGCGCCCGGCTACAATTCCTATCTATTGCCATTGGCTAAGGAGGAGAGGTTTTACGATGACAACCAATGGGTGGGCATAGCCTGTATCGATGCTTATGCAAGATCTAAAGACGAAAGGCTTTTGCAGGAGGCGGTGGGAATATACCGTTTTATGATGACGGGATTTGACACGGCTGGCGGTGGCGGACTTTACTGGAAAGAAGGCGACCTCACTACGAAAAACACCTGCAGCAATGGTCCCGGGGTAGTTCTGGCTTTGAAGCTCTACCGCGCCACCAGGGAAAAAGCTTATCTGGACACAGGCCTGCTGCTCTACAATTGGGTGATCAATACCTTATCGGCACCCGAAGGTGTTTTTTACGATCACCTTCTTCTGCCTTAAAAAAAGCTCGACAAACGACTCTATACATACAATGCGGGTACTATGCTTGAGAGCAGTGTGCTGCTGTATGAGATTACCGGCAACCCGGCCTACCTTAAAAAGGCCAGGGATATAGCAGCCGCCGCGCACCGGACATTTTTTAAGAACGGCCGCTGGCCGCACCACTACTGGTTCAACGCAGTGCTTTTGAGGGGCTACGAGGCCTTGCTCCGTCACGATGGCAATCGTACCTACCTCAACGCCTT
>DASTPZ010000231.1:0-3965 GCA_035761965.1 Flavisolibacter sp.
GGTGGTACTATTGCCTGTAAGAACCTTTGCAGACGAACAGGCCGACAATACCGAGGAACCGATACAAAGACCCAGTCCAGCCTTGCCTGTATTGAGCAGAAAATTTCTTCGGGAAGTTAAGGGCGCCATAAGTTTTTTTTCAAAATTACACAAACCTTATGCCTTACGACGCAAACTGATCTTACCCCAGAGCCTGGTCCACAGTTCCTTGTTGAACAATTGCGAATCGCGCATGGCTTTGTATATGAGGAACAACCCGATGGGCAGCAGTACAAAAGTGGAGAGCCACATACCGAACCAGGGCTCCAGCGTCCCTTCTTTTGCATTCTTCTCCCCCGTGCTGCTGCTGAAATAAAAGAACATGAAAAAGACGATCGCAAAGATGAGCGGACTTCCAAGACCTCCCTTTCTGATAATGGAACCCAGCGGAGCACCAATAAGGAACAATACGATACAGGCTGCAGAGAGCGTGATTTTACGGTGCCACTCGATGAGGTGCTGACGAAGATATTTTTGCTGGGCCTTGTGATCGACCGCGATGATATCGTTGCTGATTCGCATATTGCTGACCCGGTTTGCCGCGCGCTGTCTTACCGACGTTCGAATGCTGTCGGGCACCAGTTCACTGAATGTATTGACCACCCTGGGTTTGCCCTCCGTCTTCCAGTTGCTGTCGAGCCAGCTGCTAAAATTGCTGATACCGCCAAAGCTTTCTCTTTCAATACGCCTGCCTATGCTATTCACCACTCCATTGAGAGAATCAATGGCCCTATTCAGCTGCCGCATGTTCATCATGCGCTGGTTGCCGCGGTTGGCGCTATCGGCTGTACGCTGCTGCAACCCAAAAGTGCTGATGTCGAACTGACGCTTGTACTCTTTAAAGCCAAGCCTGATAAGCTCAGTGTTCTCGCCATTGCCCCTTTCCTCGTAACGCCATCCATCGCGCAGGTTGAACTCGAGAAAACGTTTGTTATCGCTTGCGCGCATAACGCCGGAAGAAGCAATGATAAAATTATCGCGGATGGCATTTGTCTGTTCATAAATGATCACATCCCTGATGACGCTGTCATTTTCCTTTTTGCCCACCTTGATGGCGAAACTCGGGATCTTATCATAGAATACACCCTCCTTAAGGTCGAAAGAAGGGTTGGCATTGACGATGTCTCCCAGTAGCGTCCTTGATTTGAGCGTGGCAACCGGTATGATGTAATTGGAAAAGCTAAAGGCTATGGCAGCAATGAATACGGCCACGATGAACAGGGGCCTCATGAAACGCAGCAGCGAAATACCTGCTGCCTTGATGGCCACGAGCTCGTAGCTTTCACCCATATTGCCAAAGGTCATGATCGAAGACAGCAGCACTGCCAGCGGAAGCGCCAGTGGAACGAGAACGGCGCTCTGGTACCAGATGAATTCGAGCAGCACGTTCACGCTTATGCCCTTGCCCACAAAATCGTCCACCCAGAGCCAGAAGAATTGCATGATCAGCACCAGCAGCGTAATAAAGAACGTGGCTACAAATGGGCCTATGAATGCCCTGATAACGAGTATGTCTAATTTTTTCAGCAACGCGGCTTAGGTCTTAAATGATAATTTTGATCATGGAAGGGCCAAAAATACAGCTTTCGTCCGCTGAGTCGGAGCTCATGCAAAATGCGGCAGTCATTTTAACGAAGAATAGTGTTTTGCAAAAGCTGGGCGGCCTGTTGAAGGTTACTGCCGTCCACATGCAGCATTTCGCGGAACAAAGCCCGCTCCGGGGCAGGGAGCCGTTTCTTGTTTCACCTAAAATATCGAAGGGAGAGAACTACCTCGGGCTACCCTATCTCATCCTTGACTACCCGCGTACGGGTGGCGGCCAGGACCTGTTCTTTATTCGTTCCATGTTCTGGTGGGGCCGGCTGTTCAGCTCTACGCTGCACTTGTCGGGGCGCTTTAAAGAAAGCCATGCATCATCGATCGGTGAGCAGAAAAGTCGCCTGTCGGATTATTATATCGCCACCGGCGAAGACCAGTGGGCGCATCATTTCGAGCCATCCAATTACAGCGCAATAAGCGGGATGGAAGATAGAATGTACAGAGCTGCCTGCGCAGAAAAGTCTTACCTGAAGATCGCAAGGAAATGGCCGCTTGAAGAGTGGAATGACATGCCGGAGCTATGGCTGGCGAGCTGGAAAGAGCTGCTGGCCGCTTGCAGGTTAATTGCCTAAGCGGTGAAAAAGATCCTTCACCTGGTGATTCCAGAGCATGCTCTGGTCCTTGATCTCCTTTTTATCGGCAAAATCCTTGATGACAAGTATGGTTTGGTTGGTTACTTCGGATTTCTCGATCCGGAACTCAAAATATTCATCTTTTGGGGCATGCGACCAATGGAACCGGATGAATTTTTCCTCCTCGCTGTCCAGCACTTCGGCCGTATCCTCGGAGCCATCCCATGAAAAGCTGTAGATCCCATCCCTTTCATCCACTTTATCGGCGAACCACTCCTGAAGACCCGATGGATTAGAAAGGAAATCATACAGTATGGCAGGAGAACATCTCACAGGAAATTCAAGGGTGTAAAGCTGTTTTTTGCTCATCTTAATCCATTAAGTCTTGTCAAGGGCTGCAATAATAGAAAAATAATCGATGCCTCAAAATTTTTTTCAACCTTTTTACCGATGATTTAAAGGCTCCTGTCCGGGTAATTTTCTTTTTTGTCAAAATTTTTTTTGTTCATATGGTGCGTTTTCCTAATTTGGGTATAAATCAGCCCAGGCTGGTTGGCAGCAACCGAAACTGTGATGGATATTTTGGGATAAAAACCAAAACTGAAAAAACCAACAATCTTAAAAATAACCATCTAAAACCAATCCTATGAGTATGCGTCAATTGAAGATCACGAAATCTATTACCAATCGTGAATCTCAGAGTCTCGAAAAGTACCTGCAAGAGATAGGGAAAGTAGAGCTCATTACCCCCGAAGAAGAAGTTCGTTTAGCCCGTCTCATTAAACAAGGTGACCAAAGAGCTTTGGATAGACTTACCAAGGCTAACCTCCGTTTTGTAGTATCCGTGGCCAAACAGTACCAGAACCAGGGTCTCTCGCTCCCCGACCTGATCAATGAAGGCAACCTCGGACTGATCAAGGCTGCACAGCGCTTCGATGAGACAAAAGGCTTCAAATTTATTTCTTATGCTGTATGGTGGATCCGCCAGTCTATTCTCCAGGCCCTTGCCGAGCAGGCCAGGATCGTAAGACTGCCTTTGAACAAGGTAGGACTCACCAACCGCATCCAAAAGGCTTTCAGCCAACTGGAGCAGGAATTTGAAAGAGAGCCTTCGGCTGAAGAGCTCGCCGAGGTTCTAGGTATGGAGCTCGACGAAGTAACTTCTTCCCTTGGCATCAACGCCCGTCATATCAGCATGGACACTCCCCTGGCTGAAGGCGAGGAAAGCACCCTGCTTGATGTGCTCGAAAATCCAAATGCTGAAAAAACGGATGCCGAGCTCGACCATCATCAGTCGCTCAAGCTCGAGATCGACAGGTCGCTGCAAACCCTTACCGAGCGTCAAAAAGATGTGATCTGCTTCTTTTTCGGCATTGGTGTGGATCATCCGCTGAGCCTGGAAGATATCGGTGAAAAATTCAACCTTACCCGTGAAAGGGTACGCCAGATCAAAGACAAGGCGATCACCAAGCTCCGCACACAGCAAAAATGTCATTTATTGCGTAGTTATTTAGGTTCATAGGCCTTTACATCCTTCATCCTCTTTATCTTTGCGTTTTACATTCTTAGAGTGAACATTAATTTGTTCACTCTTTATTTTTTTTATCAGCCTAGAAATTTCCAAATATGTTTGAATCCTTACAGGACCGGCTGGAAGGCGCCTTTAAGAACCTGAAAGGCGAAGGCCGGATAACTGAACTGAATATTGCCGCTACTGTTAAAGAGATCCGCAGGGCCCTGGTGGACGCCGACGTG
>DASTPZ010000232.1:0-2350 GCA_035761965.1 Flavisolibacter sp.
TGGAGCAACCGGAACCAGATGTTGCCGCCCTATCTGTGCTTTTGGTTATTTTTCACTTCACACAATCCAGCAGATTCGGTTTTGAATATTTTGTAGTTATGCGAACATTGTTAATCTTCTTCTTTATTCTTATTTATCAAAACCTGTTTGCTCAACTGCCTCAAAAATTTGATTCTTTACTGGCTTGCTATCATCAAAACGGATTGTTCAACGGGGCTGTAATAATTGCCGACAAAGATGGCATAGTTTATCAAAAGGCATTCGGGCTTGCTAACATTGATCACAAAGTTCCCAATACAATCAATACAGTTTTCGGGATCGGGTCAATGTCAAAAGCCTTCACGGCCATGTTGGTATTACAATTGATCCAGGATGGAACGCTTCAATTTGATGCGCCGGTAAGTAGGTTTTTGCCCGAGTATCGGACGGATGTAGGAAATAAGGTTTCTATCCGGCATCTTTTGACACATACATCCGGCATACCAAGCTATACTGCTCTGCCAAATATTTGGGAAGACTCTTTACAAACAAGCTATACATCACATTATATACTAAAGAACTTTGGAAGCAAAGACCTGGAATTTGAACCAGGAACCAGGTATAAATATGGAAACACCGGCTACTTTATGTTAGCCATGATCATTGAACGAATCCTGGGAAAGCAGATGAACGATGTTCTAAGAGAAAATACTTTTAATCCTCTTAAAATGACCGGTTCAGGCATAGATGATAACCGAAGGCCCATAGCTAATAAGGCTAACGGTTATTATCGTCTGGGGAGTCAGTATATAAATGAGCCCTATATCTATAACCTGAATTCTTATGGCGCCAGCGGCGTGCATTCCACCGTATACGATCTTTATCTATGGGATAGGGCTTTGTATACAAATCAATTGCTTTCTGAGGAGTATATGCAACTGTATACTTCGCCCAAATATGAAGTTGAACCAGGCTACGCATATGGTTTCGGCTGGGAATTTACGCGTCTTGGTCTCGCTAAGAATGATACTGTCGAAACCATGGAGCATAGTGGTGCAATCCGTGGGTTTCGTTCGGCTATCTACAGGGTGCCTGCTGAGAAGAAATGCGTCATACTGCTTTCAAATGCCGCGGATCAATCAGGCCACGAAATCTTTGAAAACATCATGCAGGTTTTTCGTGGCAGGAAATGGATTGCTCCAAAAAGATTGTTAGCCGACACCTTATATGGCGTTATGCAGGCTGCTTCTGTTCAAAAAGCAATACAGGTCTATCAATCATTAAAAAAGACCGATTCACTGAATTATGATTTCAGCAGTTACTCACTGGAGCTTTTGGGAGAGCGGCTCCTGATGTTATCCTCATACGCCGAAGCTGCAGCCATATTTCAATTGGCATTGAACGAGTTTCCTAACTACACCTATGGGTATTTATACTTGGGACGTGCATATGAAAAATGGGGCAAATACAAGGAGGCGATCGTGGCTTACCAAAAAGCCGTGGATCAGGATAAGAACTCAAGACCGGGGAAAGATGCCGCTTTTCAACTTAAGCGTTTGATAGAATAATGAGTGAAATAACACGTCGTATGCAATAGGTAGTCCTCAGACTCATAGATGAGTTGCCTGTTGTTGATTGTTGGTCTTTGCCTGTGGGGTAGGGCTGTTTTCATTTCCCAGCGGATAATTCTGCCTGCTTCTCCATTTGAACAAACACAATAAGCCTTACACACGATGGGATCGCAGCTGTAAGCAAGCAGCATAAGGTCAAGCTCCCCGCTAATAAAAATGGATAGAATAAATTTTTTTTATCCAACAAATAATATATAACTTTCTAATACCGTATTCTTCTCGCCGTACCCCATGGCTCCCTCCCGTGATTAGTGAAACTGCTGTCTCTGAACCTCATAAACCCTAACTGTAAACCAAGAAAAACTAATCGATATGAAAGTCTGCCTCTTCTTTTTTTTCATGCTGGCTACCGTTGCTGCCGGCGCACAGGGTCAATTCAAAGTAAGGAATGACGCCTTTATCCAGATCGGCTACTCGGGCTATAAGGCACTGACCTTTGGGCAGGAAAACCTTAGTCCGAACAATGGAAAGTTCGCCATCGAGTATTGCGATGCCTGTGTTCCGGCCGGCTTCAATATCTGGAAACCATGGCCTACC
This sequence comes from Flavisolibacter sp., assembly GCA_035761965.1. Taxonomy (GTDB): domain Bacteria; phylum Bacteroidota; class Bacteroidia; order Chitinophagales; family Chitinophagaceae; genus Flavisolibacter. The sequence goes on from DASTPZ010000232.1 coordinate 2,148, forward strand.
TGGAATCATGCCAACTACCTGCTCTTTATCCGCGATGACGGTAATGTGGGAATCGGCAACCCGGGCGATAATTCCTATAAGATGAACATTTCCGGGTATGCCCGTTCATATGGCTGGCATGTATTTTCCGACGCCCGGCTGAAATCCAACCTTGCCCCGCTGTCCGGGTCGCTGCAAAAATTAATGTTGCTCAAGCCCTACCA
>DASTPZ010000233.1:0-9255 GCA_035761965.1 Flavisolibacter sp.
TAGTGAACGGCCGGGTAGATGCGCATCGGCACTTCGTAAGGGTTCTCGCCGGTGATCTTTTCATACATGTCGAAAAGGTTGCCGTATTTTTCCTTCACCACGTCTTTGCCAAGGGCTGTGATGGTAGCGGCATCGGCATTGCCCATATTGCGCTTGCTGGCCTCGATGGCACCATAGCGCTGGATCGCAGCCGCATAATCCAGATAAACCGCCTGCCTGGAGGAGCCAACGCCATAACCGGCATCGCATCTTTCCTTGGCTGCCCTTGAGGCCACATCGCGCGGCACAAGGTTACCGAAGGCGGGATATCTTCTTTCAAGGTAATAATCGCGTTCTTCTTCCGGTATATCGAAGGCTTTACGGTTATCACCCTGTTTTTTGGGTACCCAGATCCGTCCATCGTTGCGTAGCGATTCGGACATAAGGGTAAGCTTCGACTGGTGATCGCCGCTTACCGGGATACAGGTAGGGTGAATCTGTGTAAAGCAGGGGTTGCCGAAAAAAGCACCCTTTTTATGAGCTTTCCAGATGGCCGTGGTATTGCTGCCCATGGCATTCGTGGAGAGATAAAAAACGTTTCCGTAACCACCGCTGCAAAGCAGCACGGCATGTCCGAAATGCCTTTCCAGCTCGCCGGTAACGAGGTTGCGGGCAATGATGCCTCTCGCTTTCCCATCGATCAGCACCAGCTCGAGCATTTCGTGGCGGCTGTACATTTTGACATTGCCCAATGCTACCTGTCTTTCCAGGGATTGGTAAGCGCCGATCAGAAGCTGCTGCCCCGTTTGACCGGCAGCATAAAAAGTACGCTGGACCTGCGTACCCCCGAACGAGCGGTTGCTGAGCAGGCCGCCGTATTCGCGGGCAAATGGTACGCCCTGGGCAACACATTGATCGATGATGTTGGCGCTCACTTCGGCGAGGCGATGCACATTGGCTTCCCTTGCACGGTAGTCGCCGCCCTTGATGGTATCATAAAACAGGCGGAAGACCGAGTCGCCGTCGTTCTGGTAATTCTTGGCAGCATTGATACCGCCCTGCGCAGCGATGGAGTGCGCCCTGCGGGGGGAGTCCTGGAAGCAGAAAGCCTTCACCTTGTAGCCCAGCTCTCCGAGAGAGGCTGCGGCGGAAGCACCGGCCAGGCCTGTTCCTACAACAATGATCTCCAGCTTTCTTTTGTTAGCAGGATTCACGAGCTTTACATGACCCTTATAATCTTCCCATTTTTTCTCCAGGGATCCTGCAGGAATTTTTGCATCAAGCATAATTCGAATTTCTGATGATTTTATAATTGTCGATCTCTGCTCACCGGCCAAACCCGCCGGACTTTAATTATTTGGTCCTACCCACTGCAGGTACATGCTGATCGGCATCAGGGCGAACAACACGGAAACGATGGCGGTAAAGCCATAACCGAGAACCTTTAACAGTGAGAGGTATTTCTTATTGTGAACGCCCATGGACCGGAAGGCGCTGTGAAATCCATGAAACAGGTGAAAAGCCAGCGCTGCCACCCCTACGAGATAGGCGATCACGATCAGTCCATTTTGAAAAGTGTCGTACATCAGCAGGAACATGTTGTGCATTTCCCGGCCATTGTAGCTCACAGGTTCAACATCATGCGTAACTCGCGAAGGAATCCAGAACTGCCCGACATGAAGCACCAGGTAAAGAAAGATCAGGGTTCCGAGAAGGGCCATGCTACGGCTCATCCAGGGGCTGCCACGATTGCCGAGGTCCATTTTATAACCCTTGTTACGGCGGCTCCTGTTCTTGGCCTCCACAACATAACCCTGGATGATATGCAGGATAAAGCCCGCGAAAAGCACGATCTCCAGGATGCGTATCACAAGAGAGTTGCCCATATAATAGGCAGCCCTGTTAAACATGGAACCGTTGTCCTCCGGATTGAAGATGCGCAGGTCATTAAAGATGCAGGAGTTCAGGCCGACGTGGACGATGAGAAAAGAGATAAGGAATAAACCCGTCAACGCCATCACGATTTTCCTACCTACTGCAGAAGTGAAGAATTGCGACCATTTCATAAGTGTCAGAAGGGGGTTGAAAAATTTGACGCAAAGGTAAGCCGGGATCGCCAAAAACGGTAACGAAAATATAATTATAACACTGTTTCTATTTTCATCACCATAACAGGCAAATCAGCCCTCTGCACACCTACAGGATGCCTGCCCATACTTGCTTTTGGCTTGTTTCAGGTAGTCGTACGGCCCACCAGGGCCGGTTAAACAACAGCCTTACAAGGGCAGCCTGCGGCTTAACTCCTCATCTATCTTCTTAAACAAATGATAAGGCTTATAGGTTCGCCAGTTTCCAAGATTCATGAGCTCTATGTAGTAATTGAGCTTGGCCTTTTTAAAATCATATTGCGTGGCTTCGGGCATATTGAGGCTAACGATCCATCCATTTTCGTCCGTTACCTCCTCGAACCATTCCTGGTAATAGTCCTTGTCGCCGCTATGAAAATTCAGCACATTTTCGCTGATCAGGATAAACTTGGTGATGCCTTCCCGCATGAATACGTCGGCTACTTCGCGCTTCAGCTCCATGATATCGTTCTCGATGGCATCGTTCCATTCACCCAATAGTTCTATGATCACGTAATGCTCTTCATAGTTGGCCTGGAGAACCTTCAGGTAAAGCGTCCGGCTTCCGAAATCATCCCACTGGGGATGTATATAGTAGTTGTAAACGGTGGCGGAAAATTCAAATTCCGAGTATTCCCTTTTATAGAAAGGGGATCTTTCATCCTCCTCACTCGTATAGATGTGTCGCCAGTTGTAATATGGTTCTATATCATGCACGACTTAGTCTTTCAGTTTATAATTGTCAACGGCTTTTTTTACGCTGCCATACTGCAATAACAATTCCTTGGCCTTATCGTATTCCGTCAGGTCCAGTTTATCCATTATCATTTTCGTGCCACGGTCGATCAGCTTTTCATTGGTCAGCTGCATGTTCACCATTTTATTGTCCTCTACCCTTCCCAGCTGTATCATCACTGTTGTGGAGATCATATTTAGGATGAGTTTTTGTGAAGTGCCGCTTTTCATCCGCGTGCTGCCGGTAACGAATTCGGGACCCACTTCCGCTTCAATCGGAAAATCAGCCACATCGGTAAGCGGCGAGCCGGGGTTGTTCGTAATGCATCCGGTGGTAATACCCCTGCGCTGGCATTCGGCGAGTGCACCGATCACATACGGCGTCGTGCCGCTGGCTGCTATGCCCACCACCACGTCTTTTTTGTTCACCTGGTGAGCCGCGAGGTCGGCCCATCCCTGCTCCAGGCTGTCTTCGGCCTTTTCGATGGCCTTGGTAATAGCATCGTCGCCGCCGGCAATCACGGCAATCACCAGGCCGTAGGGAACGCCATAGGTAGGCGGACATTCACTGGCATCAACAACGGCAAGCCTGCCGCTCGTACCAGCCCCGATATAGAACAGGCGGCCACCGGCGAGCATTTTGTCGCTGATGGCTCCAACAAGCCGCTTGATCTGCGGAATGGCCTTTTCAACCGCATGGGGAACGGTTTTATCTTCCTGGTTGATATTGGTAAGGATCTCTCCGATCGACATTTTCTCGAGGTAACGGTATTTGCTTGACTGCTCTGTGATTTTTGTAAACTCGGTCATTTTTTTTTGCTTATGCTTTGATTCGATAAGGTTTATTTTAAGTGGGCGGTCAGCTATGGAATTTAACGAGGCCCGGCATCGGGTTTTTAAGGATGGTGCCGGGTTCGAACTCGTAGGAGCGGCAAAGCTCGAGGATCACATCCCTGAATCCATGAGCCACGCTGCCAACAAAATTCACAGGGTATTTCCATATCTCGGCGTATTTGCAGAGGTGCTGAAAAAAGAAGTCGTTAAGCCCGTCTTCAATGATATTCTCGATCATATAGTGCCCCCTGTTCTCGGCCAGGAACATCGTAAACCCGGCAAGATAACGGTTAGGCAAGGGCTTTTTATAGACATTATCCAGTATTTCCACGGCATTGGTCACAAAACGCGCATCGAACCTGGCCCGCAGGTCCTCGTCGAACGTATCGTACAGGTAATACTGTATCACTTTCTTCCCAAGGTAGGCGCCGCTGGCTTCATCGCCCAGCACATAACCCAGCCCCGGGCTGTTCCTGACGATCTTCCGGCCATTGTAATAGCAGGAGTTGGACCCTGTACCCAGGATGCAGGCAATACCTCTATCATGGCCGCAGACAGCCCTGGCAGCTGCCATCAGGTCGGTATGCACCGTAACTGCAGCTTTTGGAAACACAGCCTGGAGCGCTTTTTTCACACTTTTTGCATTTTGCGGGTTGGCGCAGCCTGTGCCATAGTAGAACAGCTCGTCCACCTCTACCTTGCCCAGCTTCGATGCCAGCTCTTTCTGAACCAGCTCGGTGATCTGGGCGGTGTCCAGGAAATAGGGGCTGATGCCCTGTGTAAACAAGGTTTGCTTTTTTCCTCCTTTAAGTAAACACCATTCTGCTTTCGTGGCCCCGCTGTCGGCGATTAAGGTTACTGCCATGTTTCCTGCTTAATATATTGTTGAAATATAGACCGAAACTTCGATCATTATTTCAAAACTGCTATTTTGCAATAATTTACAAAGTAAAGGCAGAGATGAGGAATAAAAAACTACAGGTTTGGCTGCCGCTCGTTTTCTCGGTGGTAATGATCGCAGGCATGTTCTTCGGATTCAAGCTGCATCAGCAAACCGGCGGCAATTCGGGCTTTTTTAAAAGGGATAAAAGAACCTCCCTTCAGGAAGCGCTGGACCTGATCAGGAACCGGTACGTCGACAATGTGGGTATCGACTCGCTGCAGGATGATGCGATCAACGAGGTCATGAATCACCTCGACCCGCACTCCGTTTACATACCGGCCTCAGATGTGAGCGCGGCCAATGAGGACCTTGCCGGGAATTTCGAGGGCATAGGCATCGAATTCAATATTTTCCAGGATACCGTGCATGTATTGTACGTAGTGCCCGATGGGCCGAGCGATAAGGGCGGACTGCAGATCGGCGACCGGATCATCAAGGTTAACGACTCTTCCATCGTTAGCAAGACCATGCCTAGCTCCGACATACGCAAACTCATCCGTGGCAAAGGCGGCACCAAGGTCAAGCTCACCGTTGTAAGAGGCAATACCACACAGTTCTACGAGGTCGTGCGGGGAACTATTCCCCTGCCCTCGCTTGATGCAGCCTATATGATAGATGCCACTACCGGCTATATCAAGCTGAACAAGTTCTCAGAACCTACCTACCGGGAGTTCATGCAGGCGCTTGAGACACTGCAGGCACAGGGACTTCAAAAGCTGGTGCTCGACCTGCGGGATAACGGCGGCGGTTATGTAAAGCCTGCCGTTAACATAGCAGATGAATTCCTGGACAATGACAAACTCATCGTGTATACGCAGGGCGCCAATGTAAGAAAGGAAGAATACAAGGCCCAGCGGGACGGATTGTTCGAAAAAGGCAAGCTGGTTGTGCTCGTGAACGAGCTTACCGCCAGCGCCAGCGAAATACTGGCCGGCGCGCTTCAGGACTGGGATAGGGCCACCATCGTGGGCCGCAGGTCTTTTGGCAAAGGACTGGTGCAGGGACAATACGACCTCAGCGATGGTTCTGCCATCCGCCTTACGATAGCCCGTTATTATACGCCTGCAGGCAGAAGCATTCAAAGGCCGTACGACAAGGGCAAGAAGGTTTATATGGAAGAGATCTATGAACGCTACCAGAATGGAGAGATGTATTCTGCAGATTCCATTCATTATGCGAAAGGCCAGATCTTCAAAACCAAGGGCGGCCGCACGGTGTATGGCGGAGGCGGCATTGTGCCTGATGTATTTGTTCCGATAGATACCAGCGTATTCACCCGCAGTGTAACCAGGCTTTACCTTGATGGTCGCTTCAACAATTTTGTATACAAATACTATATCGCTAACAGGGAGATTTTCCAGCAATATAAATCACCAGCCGATTTTGCCAACCGTTACCAGAATTCTGCCGATGCCTGGGACCAGTTGGTTGCTTTTGCCCAAAAGGACAGCATCAACCTGGAGCGCATACCCGAAAAAGACAAGCGAAATATACAAGACCAGATCAAGGCCTACCTGGCAAGGCTGCGCTGGAGAACCCAGGGCTATTACCAGGTGCTCAATAATTATGATCCGGCCGTTCAAAAGGCGCTGGACATCCTGAAATAAAACTCAGATCTTTCAAGCCCCTTGCAAAGGGGCTTTTTTATTGACGCGAATTGCTCCGGGTCTACTTTGCCAAAAATCGCTTGGTCAGCGATGCCTGACCGGTACATGACTATCCTGGCAGCCATGAAAGAGCACGATCCCTCTTGTATATCCGGCCTCTACAAGCAAGCCTAGCTCTTTTTACTAACCAGGGCAAGCGTTTTTGACTATCGCCGAGAAAAAAACCGGTGAGCAAAAAAACTTGTTCGTAAAAAGAATCTTCCCGAAGTGTATAGTTTATACCTCAATTAAGTGAAGGTTGTCGCGCAGATTCATTTCATCTCTACTCAAATGCGCCTGTAACGAAACTCATTGCTCCTTTTACGATAAATAAGCCTTCCGATTTATAAAAGGCACAGTATTGGTTCGAAACACATTCATGGATAAGTATCATCACCACGATAATAAGGACCGTGAGAACACAACAGGCAGAAAGCCGCTGGTCATACCGGTTGTAGAAGAGGGCATGGAGATCGGTAAGGAGGTAGTAGAGACCGCCAGGATAGTCGTGCAGACGAGGATCAGGGAAGAGCAGGCAACTGTGAACATACCGGTTATATCTGAAAAATACGAGGTAAGGCATATCCCGGTAAACCAGGTATTCCCCGAGCCACCGGGCGTAAGGCATGAAGGCGACACACTGATTGTGCCGGTCATAGAAGAGATTGTTGTTGTGGAAAAACGATACCGTGTTATTGAAGAAGTACATCTTATCAAACACAAAACGGAAACGCCTTTTATGCAGGAACTAACCCTCAGGAAAGGCGAAGTACGTGTGGAGAGAACCGACCAGGACGGCGAAAAGAGTGTTTTATAATTATTGACCAACAAAAAAAGTGAAACGTTATGGGACAAACAGTAATCGGCTTTTTTGACAATGCAGCAGATGCGCAGCGGGCGGTTGAGAGATTGCAAAGCCTTGGCATATCAAGATCTGACATCGACCTTTCAGAAAACAGCGGCTCCGATACGGTGAGTTCGGACAGAGAGCATGAAAGCGGCATAAAGAAATTCTTCAAATCGCTTTTTGGCGACGATAACGACGATGCGGAGCGTTACAGCCATGTAGGCCAGCGGTCTACTGTAGTGAGTGTATATGCCAGTTCCGAGGAGCAGGCCGAACAGGCAGCAGACCTGCTTGATGATTGCGGCGCCATCGATGTGGATGAACGCTCAAGGGAATATGGCTATGCATCAGCTTCCGATACAGCAACCAGGAGAACCGGAAGAACGGATGAGGAAGACATAACGCTCAACAGGATCGAAGAAGACCTTGAAGTAGGTAAACGCGAAGTGGAAAGCGGTTCTGTAAGAGTGCGCAGCCGCATTGTGGAAAGGCCTGTAGAAGAAAACCTACGTTTGCGTGAAGAGCATGTGCACGTTGAACGCACGCCGGTCAACCGGCCGCTTACAGAAGCAGACAGGGCGAGCATGCAGGACCGCGATATCGAGATCCGTGAGCATGCAGAAGTGCCGGTAGTAAACAAAGAGGCAAGGGTGGTTGAAGAAGTACGTGTAAGCAAGGACGTAACGGAGCGCAATGAGACCATACGCGATACCGTGAGAGATACGGAGATCGACGTCGACAGGGACAACGATACCCATGATCGGGATGGATTGGATCGCGACCGCAGGGGCTTATCGGGTGATCGAAATGATATCTGATCTGGGAATGAAAAGAGACAATGACAGTCCGGGTGGCTGTCATTTTTTTATCCCGTTGTACAAGCTCTTCGCTACGAGCCCTGCGAGCAGTCAGCCGTTGCGGCATGCTTTTTACAACATTGCCATTTGACATTCTCCCGGGAGGATGAAACAGCCTTCTGATGAGCTTTCCGGCTTATTGGAAGCAGCTCTTTGCAAACCATATTGTAAGCTTTAAAATTTAAGCATTATGCTAGCGATGAATTACCGCGGGCCTTTCAGGGTCCGTGCAGAAAGGAACAGGCCCGACCCGGAGATCCTGCATCCAAGCGATGCGATCGTTCGTGTTACGCGGTCCTGTATATGCGGCTCTGATTTGCACCTGTACCATGGGCTAGTGCCGGATACAAGGGTAGGTATGACCTTCGGTCATGAGTTTACCGGTATTGTGGAGGAGGTAGGGCCGGATGTCCGAAACCTGAAGCCCGGGGATCATGTGCTGGTGCCCTTCAATATTGCCTGCGGTAGCTGTCCGTTTTGCCAGCAAGAGCTGTATGGCAACTGTCATGAATCCAATTCGCAGGCCACCGCCGTGGGCGGGATCTTCGGCTACTCCCACACTGCAGGCGGCTACGACGGGGGCCAGGCCGAATATGTGCGTGTTCCCTATGCCGATGTAGGTCCCATGATCATTCCCGCCGAAATGGACCTAGACGATGCCGCATTGCTCACCGATGTGGTGCCTACGGGTTACCAGGCGGCGGAAATGGGTGGCATCCGCAAAGGCGATACGGTGGTTGTGTTCGGGGCAGGTCCCGTAGGTATCATGGCCGCCCGTTGTGCATGGCTGTTCGGTGCCGGCAGGGTTATCATCATTGATCACCTCGAGTACCGGCTGGAATTTGCCAGGAACTATGCAAAATGTGAGGCCTATAATTTCCGGTCGATGAACGATCCGGTCGTTTTCCTTAAAAAGGCCACCGGCTATTTTGGCGCTGATGTCTGTATTGATGCTGTAGGCTGCGAAGCCGCCGGCAGCGCGCTGCAAACGATCACCGGAAGAAAGACCCTGCTGCAGGCAGGATCGGCCACTGCCCTCATGTGGGCCATCAATTCGGTTAAGAAAGGAGGCATTGTTTCGGTTGTAGGCGTGTATGGCCCTACCTGGAACCTGGTGCCGATAGGCAATGTAGTGAACAAGGGCATTACGATCCGGGCCAATCAGGCTTCGGTAAGACGGCTGCTGCCCAGGCTTGTTGATCATGTCATGTCCGGAAGACTGAATCCCAAAGGCATCGTGACCCACAGGGTGCCATTAGAAGAGGTTTCCGATGCCTATCATATTTTT
>DASTPZ010000234.1:0-5553 GCA_035761965.1 Flavisolibacter sp.
CTGAAGACCGGTGACAAGGTGAATGTGAAAGCCAGCGTTTTTCCCGAAAAGAACTTCGGCGGTACGGTAAGCTTTATCGCGCCCAAGGCTGATGCGTCGCTCAACTTCCCTGTGGAGATCGAAATAGCAAGCAATCCGGCCGGCCAGCTTAAAGCAGGCATGTACGGCACGGCCATTTTCGAACTGCCGGGCCAGCAGCCTTCTATCCTGGTACCCCGCAGCGCCTTTGTGGGAAGTGTAAGCAGCAACCAGCTCTTCGTGATCGACAATGGCAATACTGCCCGTACGCGCAAGGTTATCAGCGGCCGGGTGCTGGGCGACCAGGTCGAGATCCTCGATGGCCTGAGGGAAGGAGAGGTGGTGATCACCAGCGGACAGATCAATCTCACCGATGGCAGCAGGGTGAATCCAATTCGCTAAAGCAGGCTTCACATCAAGCACAATAAAAAACAAGAAATGAAACTCGCAGAAGTATCCATAAAACGCCCCTCCCTGGTCATTGTACTGTTTACGGTACTGATCCTGGGTGGTCTGTTAAGCTATTCAACGCTGAATTATGAGCTCTTGCCCAAGTTCAGCCCATCGGTGGTTTCCATCACCACCATCTATCCCGGGGCCTCGCCCAGCGAGGTGGAAAATACCGTTTCCAAAAAGATCGAGGATGCCGTGTCTTCAATGGAAAACATAAAGAAGCTCGATACCCGTTCTTTCGAAAGCCTGTCCACTGTCATCATTACCCTGCAAAGCGGCGCCGACGTGGACTATGCCCTTAACGATGCTCAGCGTAAGGTGAACGCGATCCTGAAGGACCTTCCGGAGGATGTGGATCCTCCTTCGCTGAACAAGTTCTCACTGGACGATCTTCCGATCATGACACTGTCTGCTTCGGCCAAGCTGGATGAAGCCGCATTCTTCGACCTCATGGACAAGCGCATCGCGCCTGTGCTTTCAAGGGTGGAAGGTGTGGCGCAGGTGAACCTCATCGGCGGACAGGAAAGGGAGATACAGGTTAGCGTCGATGCCGGGCGGCTGCAGGGCTTCGGCCTCTCGCTTCTGCAGGTGCAGAATGCTGTTCTTTCCTCCAACCTGGACTTTCCTACTGGCAGCGTGCAAACAAGGGAGCAGGATATCCTGATCCGCCTGTCGGGTAAGTACCGCAATGTTGAAGAGCTGCGAAACCTTGTTATTGCCACCACACCGGCGGGTGCCCAGGTAAGGCTGATGGATGTGGCCGATGTGCAGGATGCTCAGAAAGACGTTGAAAAGATCGCCCGTGTGAACCAGCAGAGTGCCATTGCCGTACAGGTGCTCAAGCAGTCCGATGCCAATGCCGTTGCCGTGAGTGAGCAGATCCGCGCAGGTATCGAAAAGCTGCAGCAGGATTACGGCAATACCGGGCTCTCGATCAATATTGCCAACGATAGTTCGGTTTATACGCTCCAGTCTGCAGACGCTGTGATACATGATCTCATCCTGGCTATCGTGCTGGTAGCACTGGTGATGCTCTTCTTCCTGCACAGCATCCGCAACGCGCTCATTGTAATGGTGGCCATCCCTGCTTCGCTGATCGCCACCTTCATAGGTATGAAGCTGCTTGGCTATTCGCTCAACCTGATGTCGCTGCTCGGTCTTTCCCTGGTGGTTGGTATCCTGGTTGATGATGCGATCGTGGTGCTGGAGAATATCTATCGTCATATGGAGATGGGTAAGAACCGCGTAAGGGCAGCGTATGATGCCACCAAGGAGATCGGCTTTACCGTTACCTCCATCACCCTGGTGATCGTTGTGGTATTTGTGCCCATTGCCCTGAGCACGGGACTGGCCGCCGATATCCTGAAAGAATTTTGTGTTACCGTTTCTATTGCCACGCTGCTTTCGCTGCTTTCTTCCTTTACTATCGTTCCCTGGCTTTCGTCCAGGTTCGGTAAGCTGGAACGTATTACCGGCAAAACGGTCTTTGGGCGGGTGATCATTGCTTTTGAAAAAGGCCTGAACCGTTTCACAAATTGGGTATCAGGCATTCTCCAATGGTCGCTGGCGCATAAGAAGACCACCCTCGGTCTTGTTCTTGCACTCTTCATCGGCTCTTTCTTCCTGATAGGTGGCGGCTTTATCGGCGCCGAGTTCTTTGCAAAGAGCGACCGGGGCGAGTTCCTTGTCCAGATCGAACTGCCCAAGGATGCTTCCATTGAGCAAACCAATGCTATGACGCAAAGGGCGGAAAATTATCTTAAGAACAAAAAAGAAGTTACAAAGCTGATCACCACCATAGGGCAGTCAAGCGATGGTATGGGTGCCTCTCAATCTACCGCCTATAAATCGGAGATCGGTGTGCAGCTTGTGCCCAAAGCTGAACGAAGCGATGATGCCAATATCTATGCTGCCAGGATCAAGCGTGAGCTGGAGCCGGTCCTGGTGGGTGCCAAGGTAAAGACCGTGCCGGTGAGCATACTCGGCTCCGCGGAGCAGGCCCCGCTTGCCCTCGTGGTGACGGGACCCGAGCTCGATAGCGTGATGGTTTTTGCCAATGCGGCCATGAACGAGCTGAGAAAGATCGAAGGCGCCACTGAGATGAGGCTGTCCGTGGAGGCAGGCAACCCTGAGATCAACGTGCAGGTGGACCGCGATAAGATGGCCGCGCTTGGACTTTCGCTCTCGAACGTTGGTGCCACCATGCAAACGGCATTCAGTGGAAACACCAATGGCAAGTTCCGCCAGGGTGAATACGAATACGATATCAACATCCGCTATGGAAGCTTCAATCGGGAAAGCATAGAGGATGTAAGCAACCTGCTTTTCATCAATGACAAAGGACAGCAGATAAGGCTCTCACAGTTTGCGACCATTCGTGAGGGCTCCGGGCCCAGCCAGCTCGAGCGCCGCGACAAGAGCACATCCGTAACCGTGCAGGCTCAAACCGTGGGCCGTCCCACGGGTTCTGTAGCCGCCGAATGGCAGACTGCATTTGAACAGTTGCGAAGACCGGCAGGCGTCGGCTATGTATGGAGCGGCGATATGGAAAACCAAAGCGAGGGCTTCGGCTCCCTTGGCATAGCCTTGCTGGCAGCCATTGTGCTGGTCTACCTCATCATGGTAGCGCTTTACAACAGCTTTGTGTATCCTTTTGTAGTGCTGTTCTCGATACCGGTTTCCATCATTGGCGCCTTGCTTGCCCTTGCCCTTACGAACAATTCGCTCAACCTTTTTACCATACTCGGCCTGATCATGCTGATCGGCCTTGTGGCTAAGAATGCGATCATGCTGGTGGACTTTACCAACCAGCGAAAGGCAGAAGGTGCCAGTACTTACCAGGCATTGCTTGATGCCAACCATGCGCGTTTGCGTCCGATCCTCATGACGACCATTGCCATGGTGATCGGTATGCTGCCCATAGCCCTTGCTTCAGGTGCAGGTGCGGAATGGAAGAATGGGCTTGCCTGGGTGATCATTGGCGGGTTGATCAGCTCCCTGTTCCTGACGCTGGTGGTGGTGCCGGTGATGTACTCGATATTCGACAAGCTTATCGCCCGCAGCCGGAAAGGCAAGGCGTCGCAGCCCATCCAGCAATTGATGGAAGCTGAATACGAACACCGCGATGTAAGAGAAGGTCATTTGGACCCGGCACATACATAAAGAATGTTTGGTTGATAGTGATTGCAGGGGGCGTGCGTTTGTGCGCCCTCTTTTTGAACATACCCGGTTAAACTCGCACACTGCAACGATCTGCAGCGGCCGTCTGTAGGACTCTCGGTTGAAAGCAAGCTGATGTTCATCTCTTAAAATTTCTTTGCGGTTTTTGATCCGCTCAGTTTGTTTGGCTTTGGTGAAAGCCATAATTTGACCCGCTATCAACCCTTAATCTCCTGCATATGAAGCTTCTATGGTTTGCCTTTTTTATAGTGCCCTTGCTGTCTGCCGGCCAAAAGGTCCGGCTGAATGAATACGATAAATTCATCAGGCAAAGAAGAATCGAACTGGAACCGGTTGTCGTGCATTCGGCAGCCAAGGAAAAAGTATCGCTTTCTTTCAGTTCGCTATCCTCATCGTTTTTTGTACAGCTAAGCGGTCAGGGTTGGGGTGCTTCCACCATCGATGCCGGCAGCCAAATGATCTTTCTTTTTTCGAACGACAGCGTTGTTACGGTTGGCTCGGTCGGTCTGCAGACCTACGAGATCGGCACGGAGTACAATTCCTATAGTCATCAATATGCCCTCAGGGTCCGCGATATTGAAGCACTTGCCAGCCATGAGCTGGTGGGCTTGCGCAAATACAATCTAAAGGGCTATACTGACCTGAAGATTGGCAGTGATATGGCTGTAAAGGTCCGGAGGCTCGGAAGTCTTTTTCTCCACGAACTCAAAAAGGCCGACGTGCTTTACGCACTGAAGCGGGTGGAGCTGAAAAATATTGATGCTCATATTGGTGATAGCATAGCATTTTTTGCGAGGCTCGACGGCGGCCGTGTAATTGGTCCGGCCGGTGCGGAAAACCTTGTTTTCAGCACCCACGACCGTTTTTCCGAACATCATCTCGACGTGGTGATACCCGCGCAGGACCGGCCTCGGTTCAACCATGAACCGGAGCTTATGTATGGTCAGAAAGAGGTTTGTATCAGCGGCATCCTGCGGCTTCACAATAACATGCCGCAGGTTGTGGTCCACAGCCAACGGCAGATCAGGGTAACTGCCCCGCTAAGCACCGAAGAGGCAATGCTTTTCATTGGCGATAGCATTACCGTGGAAGGCCTGGTTTACGAAGATCAGCCCGGGATGTCCTCTCCCGGAAAACGTGTATTGAGCGTGTTGTCCCCGCTTTCAGAAAAAAAGCTGGTAGTGGAGATCGATCCGGAGCAAACAAGCATGGCCGACTATCCTGCCAATTTCTTTCGCAATGCCGCGATAACGGTAAGCGGAAGGCTTGTGATGGACCAGGGCCAGGTTAAGATCGCAGTAGACAGGCCCGCACAGCTCACCATTACAAAACAGCCGCCTGTAATGCCTGCTGTTTCCGGGGATAGGGAAAAGCCGCTGCCCGCTGCCGATGTCGTGGCCCAGTTTCCAGGCGGGCACAAGGCATGGATGGAATTCCTTAACAACAACCTAAGCTGCCCGAAAGAATTGGAAGGCGGCGAAAAAAGAACCGTTGTTGCCAGGTTCAGCGTAAATGAAGACGGAAGCCTTTCCCATTTCAGCATAAGCCGGTCGGGCGGACGGAATTTCGACCAGGAAGTGATCAGGGTCTTGAAGATGATGCCCCACTGGGTACCCCAGATGAAGAATGGCAAGCCTGTGGCCGTAACCTTTACCCAGCCCGTAACATTCAATGGCCTGGACCCGTTAAGGTGATAATTGTTTGCGTCCTTTTAGCGGCCTAGGTACCGATAAGGCAGAAAAGCTTTTCGCGGTAATGATCGCTCACCGGTATGCTGGTGTTTCCTATGCTGACCAGCTTTTTGGTGATGGTATTGAGCTTGCTTATATGAACGATATAGGAGCGGTGTACACGCACGAATTCGTCCTTGGGCAGGCTGTCTTCAAAATATTTAAGGTTCTG
>DASTPZ010000235.1:0-3567 GCA_035761965.1 Flavisolibacter sp.
ATTTCAGCCGCAGCAATCATTTTGTATATGAGGAAAATATCAATGCAGCATATGTTAACCTGAGTACGCCTTTATCTAAAAAGATCAGTGCTCAATTTGGCTTGCGATTAGAAAATACAATTGCCAAGGGCGTCCAAAAAACAACCGGTGATGACTTTGAAAGAAGCTATACTCAATTGTTTCCTACAGCCTATTTCCAGTATAAGGCAAATGATAAAAACAATTTCGGTGCAAACTTCGGAAGAAGAATTAACCGTCCCAATTACCAGAGCCTCAACCCTTTTATCCGGTTCATAGACCGGTACACTTTCAGTCAGGGTAATCCGGAGCTAAAGCCTTCTGTGAGTAACAATATCGAGCTGTCGCATACATGCAGAAACAAGATTACCACCACGCTAAACTATACTTACATCAAAGACATCATACAGTCAGTAATTCAGCAAAAGGGCGAGGAAGCCTATAATATGCCCGCAAACGTAGCATCTCTAAACCAGTTTGGTCTTGCCGTTAGTGCAAACCTGCCAATTACAAAATGGTGGACAAGCAACATCAATATCAATGTGTTTAATGACAACTTTAAGGGAGATGTGAACGATGTTTCCATCGACCGTTCGGCAACAACCTTCACCTTAAATGGAACGCAACAGTTTAAGGTAACAAACACACTAAGCGCTGAAATTAACGGCATATACAGGAGCGGCGGACTGAATGGTGTGATGCGCACCAGGCCCGTGGGCCAGGTAACAGCAGGAGTCAGCAAACAGGTATTAAAGAGCAAAGGAACCATACGACTGACTGTTCGCGATATTTTCTGGACACAAAGACTAAGAGGTGTAACACAATACGGCAATGTAGATGTTGCCATGAGCCAGGTTAGTGAAACAAGGGTGGCCACCATTGGCTTTACCTACAGCTTCAGTAAAGGAAAGAAGATTACTCCTGTTAAAAGAACACAGGGTAGTGCCGGCGATGAGCAGAACCGTATCAACTAATTCAAATTCCAGGCAAAAATTGCTCAATGAATAATTCATCCGTCATAAAAACGACAGGCCTCTCCTATCACTACTCGAAAGGCGTGCAAACCTTATTCGACATCAACCTGAATATAGAAAAAGGAAGCATCTATGGCTTCCTGGGACCGAACGGTTCAGGCAAAACAACTACGTTGAGCCTGTTATTGGGTTTGTTGAATAACCAGAAAGGTGATATTGAGATCTTTGGTCAACACCTTCATTCGAACCGCATCAATATCCTGAAGAAAGTAGGATCACTCATTGAAACACCTTCATTGTATGGTCATTTAACGGCAAAAGAAAACCTGGAAATCTATCGTCCATTCTATGGGGTAAAGCCGGAACGGATAAAGGAGGTGCTGAAGATTGTAAGCCTGGAGGACACAGGTAAAAAAACGGCCAAGAAATTCTCACTTGGTATGAAACAGCGCCTGGCCATTGCTGTGGCACTGTTACCCAACCCGGAACTGCTCATTTTAGATGAACCTTCCAATGGATTAGATCCCGGTGGCATCATTGAATTGCGCCAGCTGGTAAAGGACCTGAATCGGCAACATGGCATGACCATTGTCATCTCGAGCCATATTCTTTCGGAAGTGGAAAAGATGGTGAGCCATCTGGGAATCATTTACAAAGGAAGGCTACTATTTGAGGGTACCCTACCCCAGCTGCACTCCTTACGGCAAAAAGATGCCAGGCTGTTGATCAAAACCTCTGATAACAGGGCGGCTTTGAGCCTATTGGCCACACGCGGGGCGCAGATGGAAGGTGAGGCTATCGCTGTTCGCTTCAGCAGCAATAACGATATCGCTGCCATTGGCAGAAGTCTGATCCAGTCCAACCTTGATCTTTTCCTGCTGCAGCCAGAGGAAAATAATCTGGAACAACTTTTCATTAACCTTACAACTGACGCTTCATGAGCATAATACTATCCCTCCGTTCCGAAACATTAAAGCTGAAACGAACACTTGCCGTTTACCTCTGCGTGGTGGCTGCGGCCTTCGGCCCGCTGATGTCCTTCCTGGAGCATACCGAGCCCGACGAAAAGCTCCAGCAAGGCCTGCCTTGGACCCAACATTTTCTGGAAGGCCGCGAACCGATCTGCATTGCGCTGCTGCCCTTTTATATTATACTTGTTTGTGCCCTGATGATGCAGATCGAAAACAGGGATAAAACATGGAAGCAGGTACTCAGTTCGCCACAGCCGAAGTTCAATATCTTCTTCGGGAAATTCCTGGTGCTGCAGGGCATGGTGCTCCTTTTCCTCCTCTCTTATAATCTCTTTACTGCTCTTACCGGCGGCATTATTGAAATGATGGACCCCGCGATCTATGGTGGCCAGGTGGATATCTACCGTATCCTGACCGTTAATGCACAAACCTGGATACTGAGCCTGGGATTGAGTGCCGTTCAGTTCTGGCTTTCCCTCCGGTTCCGAAATTTTGTTGCGCCACTAGCTGTTGGGTTGGTTGGATGGTTTTTATCACCTATGATGATATTTCAGTTTAAAACAGCCATGGTGGAATATTATCCCTATGCGTTTACAATCTTAAGTGTAATACCGGATTACAAAGCGAACATTGGAACTTATCAATGGTATTCTATCATCACTGCTGTGGCCTTTCTTGGCATTGCGTTCTTCCAATTCCGGAAGCGTAAGGTGAGCGCCTAGCGGATTTTAAAATGGGGCGAGCGAAGATATTCTTATACCAAACCCGATAAGGCTGTTCAATGAATCGTCTGCAACTCCCCTTTTATTTGTAACAAGCATATAGTCGTTCAGGCATTCTATATATGGGTCTGCCCCTTTAATTTCCCTTACTGCATCTCTAAACCGCCGGGTCATGAGCTCACGGGCCTTGTCTTTGTCCTTTGCCAAAACGTAAAACTCTCGACTAAAATCCCTGTCGTCCTCAAAATCGATTTCCAGCGGTTGAAACAGCTCCATGATCTTATTCATGATCGTCTCCCTTTTGATGATGGTGTGGCCAAAGGCTTTAGGGAGCTCTATAAATACATAGGCCTGAAGATAGCTGCCTATTCCCGTACCGTGCTTTCCTGATGTGTAACTGTATTGCACCTTTACGAGGGAAAGACAACAAACGCCGCCAGGAGACTGGACCTTCACTGTCTTGTAGGGGATGATCCCGGAGTAATCTTGCAGGAGAGCGTATTTTATGAACGGAACAGCAGGCCCGCTATCCTCGTCATACGTGAACCGCGATCTTATGTTATCCAGAACATCATCGAATATTTCCTTTTCCTCCTTTGTAATTATATCGTTATCCAGCATAAGAAAAGATGGTTGGCGTTACTGTTAAACAAATGCAGGCTGGAGGGACTCAAGCTTTTCCCAGTGATCCTGACTGAGTCAGAAAACTCGCCGGTTAAAGATAATACTTAACCAGGCTTTTGCCACCACAGCACAGATCGAACTTCAGGAGCTGAAGACCTCCTTCTTTTCAATACCTAAATAACGGCAAATTGAGGAGGCGAGTTCTTTTGCCTCATTCGAACGGTTGCCAAAGCTCAGTATCAACTTTCTTCTATTATG
>DASTPZ010000236.1:0-13652 GCA_035761965.1 Flavisolibacter sp.
TTTTCAGCCAGTGTTTCCTACGCCTATCACCTGGGGCTGTCGCCCAGGACCAATATGTCTGCAGGCTTTGCTGCGGGCATCATGAAGCTAAGCCGCGATGGAAGCAAATCGGTATTCAGCACAGGTCAGGTTGATCCAGCCCAGGGTAACGTACAGGATATTTATAGGATAAGACCCGACCTTTCTGCGGGCATATGGATTTATTCGGCAGACTATTTTCTTGGGCTGAGCGCACAGCAAGTCATACCCCAGAAAGTGGCTTTTGTGGACGATACCCTCGGCTTTAAGCTGGTTCCGCACCTGTTCGCCACGGCCGGTTACCGCTTCCTGCTCAATGAAGACATCAATGCCATACCTTCTTTGATGCTCAAATACGTATCGCCGCTGGATCCTCAATTCGATATCAATGTAAAATTCCAGTACAGGGATCTTTTATGGATAGGAGGGAGCTACCGGTTCAAAGACGGTTATGCGGGTATGCTGGGATGCAATGTGGGCAACACATTCAACCTGGGTTATGCTTACGATTTTACGCGAACGGCCTTAAATACTGCCAGCAGGGGCACTCATGAGATCTTGCTGGGTTTTCTTATCGGCAACCGCTATGGGGATACCTGCCCGAGGAATGTTTGGTAATGGATAGACTATCCTTACCGGCTGACTCTCGACTACCATGCCCTTATTTATCCGCCTTTACCGCTACAGCCTGCTGCGAAATACCAGCCTATCAAACAGGAGAACGATTTCCAATATTTTTACGAAACATCCCTTTCCCAAAACAGGTTGCAGCTTTTACTAGACAAATGCACTAAAGAGGCATGCATCAAAAAGCGATCATGGCCGCGGGTGGTAATATTCGGGACAGGCTTATAAGCGGATAACTGCCTTAGGGTTACGAATGGTCCTGATAGTATCGAGGGTCCGGCGCAGCTCTTCGGAAGAGCGCCTGATGTCTTCAATCGAAAGGTCAGGCAAAGGAGAAACGCTGATCTTTGATTTCACACATGCATCGGCAACAGCTTTATCGAGCTTGGCAAGAATGGTCGTATAAGATTTCTGAAGACTGTCAAGCTCAATCACCGTAAGCGCATTGGCCATATTCAGGTTGATCTTTTGCCAGTCGAGGTCTTCATACTTAGCCTTCATGTTCTGCTCTACATTTTCCCAATTGACCGATTGTTCTATCAACTTTTTATAGGTTTCCCTGGCTTTAGCTTTTTCCCCTTCGCTCATGGCATCTGCAATGCAGGTCTCCACTTCTTTCCACTGCATAGAGGTCAGGATTTTCTTCGTTGCATCAACAGCCGATTCAACGTTTTTCTTTTGCTCCGAGGTTAAAAGGGCTGCATTCTCATCAAAAGCTACGTTGATAAAAACCGGGTTTGTGCCGGGTGGCTGCAGAACAGGCGCATCAACCGCAAGCGAAGCTTCGGTCAGAACTACGATCTCCGGCTCATCAGAGGTTGCAGCAGCAACATCGGCCTTGGCGGTCTGAAAAGGCCTGGTGAGCGGCTCTTCTTTTGCAGGCTGCTCATTGTCGAAAATAAAAGGACTCATCCTGTTCTCAAAAGCAAGGGAATAATCAGACGATTCTTTCTTCTCCCGGATGATGAGCACCGAGTTGAAGATAAGAATGCAGAACAGGGCTGCCAGTATGCCTGCGAAATGATTCAGTTTGAACCTTTTTTTCTTTTCCATGCCTACGATTTTTTCGATCCTGCTTAATAAAAAATTCCTCCCGGTTGCGCACATGGCCAGCACCTGCTGCTGCGCAGAAAGTTTTTCCAATGTGAGCAGGGCAGAAGCATAGCTAACCTTGTCATAACCGAACTGCAACACCAGCTGATCACAGCAGGTTTCTCTCTCCTCCTCGATATTTCGCATAAACTGCTTAATAAAGGGATTGAAATAGAGAATGGTGCAAACGATGCTCATCATAAAGTTGACGAGGTAGTCGTAACGGCGGATGTGAGAAAGCTCATGGAGCAGGATGGCTTCCACCTGTTGCGTGGAAAGATGGTTGAGCGCGGCAACAGGCAGGAGAACAATAGGCTTGAGATAACCGATCGTTACCGGCGACTTCACCAGCTCCGATACATAAACAAAAACCTTGGCCCTGATGCCGAGCTGTGCAGATACTTTTTGTACAAAAAGCCTGTAATTGAGCTCGGCTTTCTGAAGACCCCTGATCTTGATGCGCTGAACAAATCGCCAGTTCTGGTAAAGCCTGTACGAAGGAAATACCAGCAGGAGGAGGTAGGCAACAGAGGCTGAAAAAAGGAGAACCTGAAGCAGGCTGCTGTTCTCATTCACCGTCTGGTTAAAGAAGGAGATGGTCGAAACAGGACTGCTTTGGTAATAATAAAAAAAGGTGAAAAGAAACCAGGCGAAACCACCGGCGATGGCCAGAACGGAAAGCTGGTATTTTTTGTGCGGCGTTATTTTAACCAAATGACTTATGCCTAGATAGATACACCAAAGCAAAGCCATTTGCCAGAAGCTGTTGAGGGTTGCCCATCCTAGAGATTGCAGGAAATGGGACTGGCTCCAATTGGCCATGGTTACTGTTTTTTCAGGTTGTCAATAAGCGTTTGAATCTGAGCCAGCTCTTCTGCCGACACTTTTTGCTCACCACTTCCCAAAGCCTGCAAAACCAATTGTGTCGATGACCCGCCAAAAAGCGAATCGATCATCTTGTCCAAAAGATGCTTTTGTGTTTTCTCCCTGTTGACGGCCGGTTGATAGATATGAGTCCTCATCGACTCGTCTCTTTTTACCAGGCCTTTGTCATGCATGATCTGCATGAGCTTTAAAGTGGTTGTATAACCCACATCCTTTGTTCTGGCCAGTTCTTCATGCACCTCCCTAACGGTGGCGGTGTCCTTCTGCCAGAGGATGTTGAGTATCTCCAGTTCACTTTCAGTAGGTTTTACATATTTCGCAGCCATACAAAAACGATTTCCTTACGAATATACGACCATTTTCGTATCAACCAAAAACCGCAGGCTTATTTAATTTTTATTAACGATGTTTAACCTGGTGAGGCCCATAGGCTCAGCCTAGGGAAGGTTTGGCGGAGTGAGAAGGCCTGCTCTCCATTCATTCCTTAGCTTTGCTTATGTCCAAGATCATAACCGTTACATTCAATCCCGCCATCGACAAGAGTACGGCAGTTCCCTCCATCAGGCCGGATAAAAAGCTCAGGTGCACTCCGCCTGTTTTCGAGCCGGGAGGCGGTGGTCTTAATGTTTCAAGAGCCATTACAAAGCTTGGTGGAAAGGCCCCGGCTGTTTACCTGGCAGGTGGACACTCCGGCAAATTCCTGCAGGAGCTCATGGAAGCCGAGGGCGTTGAATCCCTGGTGGTTGAAACCAAAACTGCGACCAGGGAAAACCTGATCGTTGTGGACGCAGCGGCTGGACAGCAGTTTCGCTTTGGTATGCCTGGCTCGGAAGTAAGGGAGGAAGAATGCACTAACCTGCTTCGAACGGTTGAAAAGCTTGACGCCAATTTTATTGTGGCCAGCGGGAGCCTGCCGCCCGGTATTCCCACCAATATTTTCGGGCGGCTGGCCGCCATTGCCAGAAAAAAAGGAGCAAGCCTGATCGTGGATACTTCGGGAGAAGCGCTCCGGGATGCAGTGGATGAAGGTGTTTTTTTGTTTAAACCCAACCTGGGCGAACTCAGCTCCCTCGTGGGAAGGGAGGAATTGCACCAGGACGAAGTGGATGATGTAGCAAGGGAGTTGCTGTACAACGGCAGGTGCAGGGCTATTGTGGTGTCTATGGGTCCCGCGGGTGCGCGGCTCATCACAAAGGAAGAGGCATATCAGGCCATACCGCCTGTTGTAAAGCAAAAAAGCACGGTGGGAGCTGGAGACAGCATGGTCGCCGGCATGGTGCTCCGGCTATCGCAGGGCGGCGGACTGCGCGAAGCGCTTCAATATGGCGTGGCTTGCGGCACGGCAGCAACCATGAACCACGGAACGGAGCTTTGCAAAAAGCAGGATGTGGAAAGGCTGATCGGATTGATCAGGATGATATGAATAAGGCCTATTAAAATAAGGCCCGGAGCAGCTATACCGTCTGCCTTTTTTATGAATGAAGCTAAGAACAGGCCAATCGCAGGCGCTATCCTTTTGTTTTCAGGAACACTCTAAAAACAAAAAGCCCCCTGGTAGCAGTCACCGGGGGAACTTTTTTTTGTCTCTCACAAAGCAGAATTACTTTATATACAAGGTGTTTGAAGCCTTTTTGTCCAATGCAGTCACATCTATAGACTGCTGGATTTTTTGTTTCGCTGCATCTGCTCCAGAATTATTTTGTGTATCGAACATATCAGCCAGGGTGGGGGCAACTACCAGGGAAACGATGGACATCAGCTTGATAAGTATGTTCATCGAAGGTCCGGAGGTATCTTTAAAGGGATCGCCTACCGTATCGCCCGTTACCGAAGCCTTATGGGGATCGGAACCTTTAAAATATTTCTGTCCGTTGATATCCACGCCTTTCTCGAAGCTTTTTTTGGCATTGTCCCAGGCGCCGCCGGCATTGTTCTGGAACATGCCCATCAGCACGCCGCTCACGGTTGCACCGGCGAGGAAACCACCAAGGGCTTCGGGGCCCATAAGGAAGCCGATGATCAGCGGGGAAATGATTGCTATTGCACCGGGCAGCATCATTTTTTTGATGGAAGCCTCGGTCGATATGGCTACGCACTTGTCGTATTCGGGCTTGCCCTTACCTTCCATGATCCCGGGAATATCCCTGAACTGACGGCGTACTTCCTCAACCATCGACATCGCAGCTTGTCCAACTGCCCTGATGGCAAGTGAAGAAAAGATGAAAGGGATCATGCCACCCACAAAAAGAGCGGCCAGCACGTCGGCCTTGTAAATATCAATGCCTTCAATTCCGGATACGCCAACAAAAGCAGCGAAAAGCGCCAGGGCGGTGAGAGCAGCGGAAGCAATGGCGAAGCCCTTACCGGTTGCCGCAGTTGTATTACCCACTGCATCAAGGGTATCTGTTTTTTCACGTACGTCTTTGGGCAGCTCGCTCATTTCGGCGATACCACCGGCATTATCAGCAATCGGACCAAAAGCGTCTATCGCCAGCTGCATGGCCGTAGTGGCCATCATGCCTGCTGCCGCTATGGCCACACCATAAAGACCGGCGAAATAATAAGAGCCATAGATACCGCCCGCCAACACCAGGATGGGGAGGAAAGTGGATTCCATACCCACTGCCAGGCCGCCAATCACATTGGTGGCATGCCCGGTAGCCGACTGCCGCGTGATGCTCACGACCGGGCGCTTTCCCATCGCCGTGTAATATTCTGTGATAATGCTCATCAGGGTGCCTACTACAAGACCTACCGCGATCGAGCCCATAACGCCATTCCTGGTGAAGCTCTTGATGCTTTCAAGCTGCTCACCATCAGGACTGATATCGCGATTAAGGTAGAGGCTGCCTTCAGGCAGGATCAGGATGACCAGGAAGTAAGAAGCAATGGCTGTAAAGATGATCGATCCCCAGTTACCCATGTTCAGGGCGCGCTGCACGACGGCTGTGCTGATACCGGCACTGTCCGAAATGCGTACAAACCAGGTTCCAACGATAGAGAAGAGAATGCCTACACCTGCAATGAGCATGGGCAGCAGGATGGGAGAGTAGCCGCCAAAACCGTCTTCAAGGGCAGTGCCGTTTGCAGAAACCACCTCATGTCCAAGTACGATGGTAGCCAGTACTGTCGCTACATATGAACCAAAAAGATCGGCGCCCATACCGGCAACATCACCTACGTTATCACCTACGTTATCGGCAATGGTGGCTGGGTTCCGCGGATCATCTTCTGGTATGCCAGCTTCCACTTTACCAACGAGATCGGCACCCACATCCGCGGCCTTGGTATAGATACCACCGCCTACACGGGCAAAGAGCGCGATCGATTCGGCACCGAGCGAAAAGCCGGTCAGCACTTCAATGGCGCGGGTAACATCGCTATGGGTAGCCACTACATCTGGCGCCAGCCACTTGATCAATACAATAAATAAACCTCCCAGGCCGAGAACGGCCAGTCCGGCAACACCCATTCCCATCACCGCACCGCCGGTAAAGGAAACATTGAGTGCCTTGGAAAGCGAGGTACGGGCGGCCTGTGCAGTGCGTACGTTAGCCTTGGTGGCTGCACGCATGCCTATATATCCGGCCAGGGCGCTAAAGAATGCCCCCATTAAAAAGGCCACGGCTATAAACCAGTGGGATGCCTCGCTGCGGCTTCCCATAAAGCCGAGCAGTACTGCTACGATGACCCCGAAATAGGTAAGGATCTTCCATTCCGCTTTCAGAAAGGCCATCGCACCTTCGGCAATGTAATTACTGATCTCTTTCATGCGGTCGGTGCCGGCATCCTGCTTGCTCACCCAGGAAAATTTCCAGATGGTATACAATAAGCCGATCAAACCCATAACCGGGACTAGATACACGTAAGAATCGAAAGAATTCATATTGCAGTCTTAAGTTTATTTTAACGGACGGCAAAGATAGGGGTTGAGGTGAGAAAGTTAACGGATTGTGATTTGCCGCATTTTTCTTCGGACAAGATAGATTGGCCATCCTAATAAATGATGCCTGGTGGCCAAATATTATGTGGAACGATCCAGCCTGCGCTGCCGCAAGTAAGCTATATCAGCTTATAACTGGTTATAAGGACACTTATCCGGCCTTCTCTCCGCCTGTACCTTATATTATTATCATTGTAACACCCCCAAAGGCTCCTGCGTCATAGTTCTGTCAGCCCTCAAGCCGGTTATCCTCAAAAACAGCCGTTCATTTCAAAACCATGTTCTTTGCATTGCATAGTACCTACTTTTGGACTGTAATTATTAAAGCATAGTATTTTAAATAAACCTAAATGAAAAAGATCTTTACTCTTCTGGCGTTCATCTTCTCGATAGCCGGCCAGGCTCAAACAACAACGGGACAGGTAAGAGGAACCGTAACCGATAATTCGCAAAAGCAGGTTGAGTCAGTTACCGTTACCCTGCTGCATGCTAAAGATTCGGCTGCTGTGAAGTTTGCCATTTCCGATAAGGCAGGCTTCTTCAGTTTCGAAGACGTAAAGAGTGGAAAATACCTCGTATCGGTGTCGGCTCTTGGTCACAAAAAAAGCTTCAGTCCTGTTTTTGAGCTTACCGATGCGAACCCTGCTTTGGTTCTTCAGCCACTGGTGCTTCTCCCAATCGATAAAACAATGGGGGCTGTTACAGTAACGGCCAAAAAACCGCTTTTTGAGCAAAAGATCGACAGGATGATCGTAAACGTCGAAGCATCCGTCACCAATGTGGGAAGCACGGCGCTTGAGGTGCTTGAAAAATCGCCGGGCATCATGGTCGATAAAGATGGCAATATCAGCCTGAAAGGTAAGCAGGGTGTTATGGTGATGGTCGATGGCCGTCCGACCCAGCTGGGTGGCGCTGATCTTGCCAACCTGCTGCGCAGCATGAATGCCAGCCAGCTTGACCAGATAGAGATCATGACCAATCCGCCTGCCAAGTATGATGCAGCCGGCAATGCGGGCATCATCAATATCAAGACAAAAAAGAACAGGCAATTTGGATACAATGGCTCTGTCACTCTTGGATATAGCCAGGGCGTTTACCCTAAATTCAATGAAGGACTTAACATGAACTACCGCCAGGGAAAGCTGAATTTCTTCGCCAACCTGAGCCACAACTACCGGGAAGGTTTTGGTAAGCTTAACCTTCAGCGCAATTTTCTTGATGGTGCTTCAAAGCAGGTCCTGTCTCGTTTTGACCAGGAAGCCAGGATGAGCAACGAGAACAACTCTTTTAATGCAAAGCTGGGCATGGATTATTTCGCGGGAAAGAACACAAGCTTCGGACTGGTGCTGACAGGCTTTTCGAACCCGGGCAATTTCGGCAACAGGAATATTAACCGCATCTATAATCCGTCAGGCCAGCTGGTTGAACAAACAAAAGCGCTGTCGGTACAGGACAGGACATGGAAAAATTTCAGCACGAACCTCAACTTCCGCCATGTGCTTGATTCTGCCGGCAAAGAAATTACAGCGGATCTCGACTATATGAGCTATGATGGAAACCAGAATCAGCTGCTTACCAATAGTTATTTTGATGCCTTCGGTCATACAAAAAGAAAGGCCGATACGCTTTATGGCAAATTGCCCCAGGCGATCGATATCTACAGCGCCAGGGTGGACTATCTCCAGCCATTAAAAAAGGGCGCCCGTTTTGAAGCAGGTCTTAAAAGCAGCTTTGTGAAGACCGACAACAATGCGATCTATGATACCGCGCATTATGGCCAGGTGATCCGCGACCAGAACCGCAGCAACTATTTTCTATATGAGGAAAATATCAATGCAGCCTATGTAAACCTAAGCGGCAACATCAGCAAAAAGCTCAGCGGCCAGTTTGGTCTCCGCGTGGAGAATACTAATGCCAAGGGCCGGCAGCTGACCACAGGCCAGGACTTCGACAGGCATTACACACAGCTGTTCCCAACCGCTTTCGTGCAATACAAGGCCGATGATAAAAACAACCTGGGACTGAATTATGGCAGGAGGATCCGCCGCCCCAATTATGAAAGCCTTAACCCTTTCATCGAATTCCTGGACCGGTATACCTTCCAGCAGGGTAATCCAAACCTCAAGCCGCAATTCAGCCATAATATAGAGCTTAGCCATACCTACAAGAACATAGTGACCACTACACTGAACTATTCGAAAACAACAGATATCATTCAGCAGGTGATCGATCAGATCGCAGAGGATACCCTCACTTTCATCAAGCAACAGAATATAGCCAACCAGCGCCAGTATGGGATTGCGGTGAGCGTCGGCATGCCGCTTACAAAATGGTGGACAACGAATCTTTACATCAATGCCTTCAATAACCATTTCAAAGGGCTGGTGAACAACGAGAACGTTTCCATTAGCGCAACCACCTTTACCCTGAACGGTTCACAGCAATTCAAGCTGAATAAGAACCTTTCGGCTGAGCTCAGCGGATGGTATCGCGGCGCCGGTATCGAAGGTGTGTTGAAGGTCAGGCCTACAGGCATAGTAGCATTCGGCTTCAGCCAGCAGGTGATGAAGGGAAAGGGTACACTGCGTCTTAATGTCAGGGATATTTTCTACACCCAGCGTTTCAAGGCATCATCGAAGTATGGCGCCGTGGATGCGGCCTTCCAGGAAAGACGCGACTCCAGGGTATTAAACCTCGGCTTTAGCTACCGTTTCAGCAAAGGGAAGATGGGTAATGGCCCCAAGCGCAGGGCAAGCAGTGCAAACGACGAGCAGAGCCGCGTTGGTGGTGGAAGCTAAACCTTAAAAATTTAAGGGATCCGGGGTGGCAGGAGCGGGGGGTAGCCCATAACCTTGACCCCGGATTTTTTTATTGAACGATCTTTCGGGGCGAAACATTGGTAAGGCATTATGACCGCTGGTGTATTGATAAGGCTGACGGTCCCCTTACAACGGTTTCTGCCTCCCTTATCACAATTCGATTCCAGACTGATGATCTGTGTACATCTTTGCAAAAGTTAAGTCCAGCAATTATGAGAAAAATTGTTTCGATGCTTCTGGCTTGTGTGGGTATGGCTTTTTCAGCAATGGCACAAACAGCCAGGATCGAAGGTGTGATCAAGGAGCCGGCCGGCGGCCCGGTAGCCTCAGCCACTGTTTCGCTTTTGAGGGCAAAAGATTCTTCCCTTGTAAAAATGGCCGTGACTGATGCGTCTGGCCATTATGACTTCAGTAATATCAAAGAAGGCAGCTACCTGGTGTCGGGCAGTGCGGTTGGCTTTAGCCCTGCCCGCTCCGCGGCTTTCGTCCTTGCCGAAGGACAGAACCTGGTTCTGCCCGATCTGGGCTTGCAGACCGGCACCGGCAGCATGTCGGGGGTAGTGGTGCAGGCAAGGAGACCCCTTGTCGAGAACAGGATCGATAAGATGGTGGTGAACGTGGATGCTTCACCCACCAATGCTGGCGCTACCGCGCTGGAGGTGCTGGAAAAATCGCCAGGCATAACGGTCGACCGTGATGGAAATATCAGTCTTAAGGGAAAGCAGGGCATTATTGTGCTGATGGATGGAAAGCAAACCTATCTCAGCGGGCAAGACCTGGCGAACCTATTAAGGAACATGCCGGCCAGTCAGCTCGACCAGATCGAAATCATGACCCAGCCTTCGGCGAAATACGACGCCGCGGGCAATTCAGGCATCATCAATCTTAGAACAAAAAAGAATACGCAGCGGGGGTTTAACGGAAGCGTCAGCGTTTCGTATGTGCAGGGACGCTACCCTAAATCTCCCAACAGCTTTAATTTCAACTATCGGTCCGGCAAGGTGAATTTCTTTTCCAACCTGAGTTATGCATACTGGACCGGCTTTAACGACCAGACCTTGCTGCGCAGGTTCAGGAACAACCAGGGAGACCTGATTTCTGTTTTCGACCAGGAGGCAAGCCAGAACAACCGAAGCCAGAATTACAGCGCCAGGTTCGGACTGGACTACAGCATCGATAAAAAAACCTCTATCGGATTCCTGGTGAATGGTACCTATAACCCACGCTACTGGGAGAACAACGGCAGGGCGGATATCCTCAATGGAGCAGGTGCGCTGGATTCGTTTAACAAGGCTCTGACGGTTAACCGCGACAAATGGAAAAGCTTCGGCGCCAATGTGAACTTCAAAAAGGTTTTGCCAGGAACAGGGCGCGAGCTGACCGCCGACCTGGACTACATCCGTTATGATTCCCGGAGCCGGCAGACTTCCGATAACTACAATTACGACCCTGCGGGTCAGCTGCTTGGCTTTCCCTTCCTGTTGAGGGGTTATCTGCCTTCGGATATTGCCATTTACAGCGGTAAGGTGGACTATGTGCAGCAGCTGCAAAAAGGTGCCAAGCTTGAAGCGGGTGTAAAAAGCAGTTATGTGTCTACAGACAACGATGCTCAGTACACCAGTTTCGACCAACCCTCGGATAAATGGATTGTAGATAATTTGCGAAGCAATCACTTTATTTACAAGGAGAATATCAATGCTGCTTATGTAAACCTGAGCCGCCAGGTAAAAAAATGGGGTTTTCAGGGAGGTTTGAGGGTTGAAAACACGATAGCCGATGGCGATCAGCTGGGCAATGCCGTACAAAAAGATACTTCTTTCCGCAGGAGCTATACCCAGCTTTTTCCTACAGCTTTCATCAGCTATGCGTACAATGAAAAGAACCAGTTTGGTCTTTCCTATGGAAGGAGGATCGAACGCCCGAACTACCAGGATATGAATCCTTTCCAGTATTTCCTGGACCAGTACACCTACAGGCAGGGCAATCCCAACCTCACGCCACAGTTCACCCATAATATAGAGCTGTCGCACAATTACAAGGGGGCGCTGAACACCACCCTCAGCTAT
Source organism: Flavisolibacter sp. (assembly GCA_035761965.1). Classification (GTDB taxonomy): domain Bacteria; phylum Bacteroidota; class Bacteroidia; order Chitinophagales; family Chitinophagaceae; genus Flavisolibacter. Next base: position 11,451 of record DASTPZ010000236.1, read on the forward strand.
ACTTCAACATCCGACATACTTAACGACATCCTCAAGCAGAACGATGATACAAAAGTGACCTACCAGACGAAGGAGAATGTGGCCAGCCGCCAGGTGCTGGGTCTTTCGGTAAGCTATAATGCTGCGGTGAAAAAATGGTGGACCACCAGTATTTTCATGAACCTCAACTACAACCATTACGAAGGGATCGTGAACAACAGGCCGCTTGATGTTAATATGACAACTTTTATGGCCAATATGAGCCAGCAGTTCCGTTTTGCCAAAACCTGGACTGCGGAGATCAATGGATTCTTCCGCAGCAGGTCGCAGGAAACAGGCCTCTTCCTGCTTGATCCGATGGGAGTTGTTTCATTTGGCTTTGGCAAGCAGATAATGAAGAACAAGGGCAGCCTCAAGCTGAATATCATTGATCCTTTATATATACAGCGAGCCATAGTCAATATCAATTTCGGCAATATCGATGCACAGGTGAACAATCAATGGGATAACCGCAGGGTTGGTCTCACCTTCACCTACCGTTTTAGCAAAGGGCAGAATATACAGCCGCAGCGCCGAAGGGCCAGCAGTGCCCAGGAAGAGCAGAACCGGGCGGGCGGTGGTGGCGGACAGCAATAAATCTTTAGTTTTTCTCATGTGCATATCGGCCCCTTTTTCTAAAGGGGCTTCTTTTTTTGGCAGATGAAAAAGCAGCATGCTGCGCGTCATCCGAACAATTCTTTTTCGTTTTCAGGTTTCTCTCTACCTTCAAACCCGAAACTTTAAAATTCAGCCATGCCTTCATTCGATATCGTAAGCAAAGTAGACGCACAGGCTCTCGACAATGCCGTGAACGTGACGACAAAAGAGATTACCAACCGCTTTGATTTTAAGGGAGCCCACGTCGTGATCAACCTGGATAAGAAAGAGTTTAAGATCAACCTTGAGACCGACGACGATATGAAGATGCGCCAGCTTATCGACGTGCTGATCAACAGGGCTCATAAGCAGGGGATATCGCCTGAAGCCTTTGATACTTCGAAAGAGGGCCAGCAGAGCGGTAAGGTATGGAAGCAGATGGTCCAGGTAAGGAATGGGCTCAAGCAGGAGGATGCAAAAAAGATCGTCAAGCAGATCAAGGATAGCGGGCTTAAGGTCCAGGCATCTATCAACGACGACCTGGTGAGGGTAACAGGCAAGAAGATCGACGACCTGCAGGAGGTGATCCAGGCTTCGAAATCCTGGGGACTGGGCATTCCTCTCCAGTACGAGAATATGAGGAGCTAAGGCAGCCCGGACGGCGCTCCTGGGGCTCTTTGCATTCGGTTAACAAAAAAATCGCCCAGGCTTTCAGAAATCCGGAAAATTTTCCTACATTTGCGCCTTCAATTAAGCCTTACATCTCGTATAAATAGAATTATCATGAAAAAAGATCTTCATCCAGCCAATTACCGTTATGTTGTTTTCAAGGACATGAGTAACGGTTATAGCTTTTTGAGCCGCTCTACAGCTGCTACAAAAGAAACTGTAAAGTGGGAAGATGGCAATGAGTATCCGCTGGTTAAGCTGGAGATCTCCAGCATGTCGCACCCTTTCTTTACCGGTAAGAACGTTCTGGTAGACACTGCAGGTCGTATTGACAAGTTCAAGAAGAAGTACGCCAAAAAATAAATACTGGTTTTAAATGATTGACCCCGGCATACGCCGGGGTTTTTTTATTTTTATCCTTTAGCGCGGATATGAAAAAGATCGTTTTTACCGAGGAATTCTGCCGCCCGGAGAATCTTTTCCCCTTCACTCTCACCCGGCAGATCCAGGACATACGGGTAGGCATCCTGACGATCAGGGAAAAATGGGAACGCTACCTGGGGCTGCCTTCCTTCGACAAGAATGAAGGGGACTATAAAGACCTGGACCGAGCCGTACGGATCGATGAATCCTTAGGCGAAGACCCCATTTATCTTATCCATGGCAATATCCTGCCTACCGCCGGCCTCGTGCGCCAGGTAAAGAAGCTGAAACCTGGGCAATGTCTTACAGTGCCGGACAGGGAAAGCATTGTTTATTGTATTTCACAAAAGGAAGCCGCCGAACCTAACCGCATAAGGGTGACAGGCGCTGTGGAGTCAAAAGCCGAGTTCCGTGAGCTTCGTTATCCATGGGACATTTTTCAGCTCAATGGCTGGGCCATCCGGCAGGATTTTGAACTGCTCACCAAGGGAAGAA
>DASTPZ010000237.1:0-9374 GCA_035761965.1 Flavisolibacter sp.
GTGTAGCCATTCGGATGATCGATATAGACGGCTTGTCCAAAGCCGCCAGGCTCTACAGACACCCTAGATACATAGCCTTCCGCAGAAGCATAAACGGGAAGATTGACCCTCTGCTGTGTGCGTATGTCCAGGCCCATATGCCAGTGGTTAGCCCTGATCTCTCCAAAATTGGCTACAAGCTGCATAGGTATATTAAGCGGGTGCCGGAAGTAATTCTGGGGGTAGGGGTTTTGCTGGGCAAAGCCAATTCGTGTAAAAAAAAGTACAGACGCGATCAATCCAATTCTAAACTTCATTCAGGAGGCTTTATCTGTTAAAACTGCAGGCGAAATTATGCGCAACAATCTTTATTCCATAAAACAAGAACGACCGGAGATGGGGCAACGGTAGCTTCCATCCGGGATGAACCGCGATGTGCCCGCCCGCAGAGGCAGGCCCGCTCATGCTTGGTACGATATTTTAATGACTTATCAAGCAAAACAATTGTTCAAATAAAAAATAAAACTATGACACGCAAACCAGGTATAGGTTCGCTGCTTTTGCTGGGTGCAGCTGCATTTGGAGCATACAAGTATTCCAAAATGACCGAACAGCAAAAAACTGATCTCAAGAACAAGGGAAAGAAATTTATGGATGAGAACCTCGGTGGCCTGAAGAATGTCTTCGGTGGTAAAGGCGGCGGACAAACCGCTAACGCCGGCGGAAGCTATGGCACCAATGGCTCTGAACAGCTATAACTCACGGATCCCATTTAAAAAGGAGGTGCCTGGCGCCTCCTTTTGTTTTTATGCCATCTTTCCTTATTTCTCAAAACCCTCCCTGCGGCAGGGCTCATGCAAGGAGGATGTTAAATTGCCGGCGCAGGGCCTGCTCCTTCCCCAAAGAGCTGAAATAGTTGCCGCGGGTTCTTAGCTTTCACGTATTTTTGCGCCCCGGGTAAAGCCCGGTTTTTTTATGTCTGCCCGGTACCTGGGGCAAGAGCCGCACAGGGAGCGAAGCTCAGGCTAAAGGCAGCAATTCAAGCAAGATTTACTATGCCGAAAGACAATTCAATAAAATCTGTTCTGATCATTGGTTCCGGTCCTATTGTGATAGGCCAGGCCTGCGAGTTCGATTACTCCGGTACCCAAGCCGCAAAAAGCCTGCGCGAAGAAGGGGTAAAGGTGATCCTCATCAACAGCAACCCTGCTACCATCATGACCGATCCGATGATGGCCGACCGGGTTTACCTCTTGCCGCTCACTGTCGAAAGCATCGAGCAGATACTGGAGGAGAACGAGATCGATGCCGTGCTGCCTACCATGGGAGGACAAACGGCCCTTAACCTGGCCAAGGAAGCCGAGGAGCTGGGTATATGGGAGAAATACAATGTACGCCTGATTGGGGTGGATATCAAGGCAATAGATAAGGCCGAGGACCGGGAAAAATTCCGGCAGTGGATGATCCAGCTGGGCGTACCGGTGGCGCCGGCAAAAACGGCCAATTCCTTTCTTGAAGGAAAGGAATTTGCACAGGAGATCGGCTTTCCGCTGGTGATCCGTCCTTCCTTTACCCTTGGTGGAACGGGAGGTGGCATTGTGCACAGCAAGGAGGAGCTGGATGAGGCGCTCACACGTGGCCTGGAAGCTTCGCCCATCCACGAAGTGCTGGTTGAAAAGGCCGTGCTTGGCTGGAAAGAGTTCGAGCTCGAGCTGCTGCGCGATGCGGCCGATAACGTATGTATCATCTGTACCGTGGAAAATTTCGATCCCATGGGTGTTCATACCGGCGACTCCATTACGGTGGCGCCTGCCATGACCCTCAGCGATACCGCCTTCCAGCTGATGCGCAACACGGCGATCATGCTGATGCGTGACCTGGGCAATTTTGCCGGAGGATGCAATATACAGTTCTCACTCAACCCCGAAACCGAAGATATCCTTGCCATCGAGATCAATCCCAGGGTAAGCCGTTCATCGGCCCTGGCGTCGAAAGCAACGGGATACCCGATTGCCAAGATTGCCGCCAAGCTGGCTTTAGGCTACACTCTGGACGAGCTGGAGAACCAGATCACGAAAACAACTTCGGCTTATTTCGAGCCGGCCCTCGATTATGTGATCGTAAAGATCCCCCGCTGGAATTTCGACAAGTTCAAAGGCGCAAACGATACGCTTGGCCTCCAGATGAAAAGTGTAGGCGAGGTTATGGCTATCGGCCGCAGCTTTACCGAAGCGATCCAGAAGGCCTGCCAGAGCCTGGAGAACAACGCGGTTGGATTAGGTTACTATGGCAAGAGCGCTATGAAGGCAGAGGAACTGCTGGAATACATTAAGATACCGAAATGGGACCGCATCTTCCGTATAAAGGATGCACTCATGCTGGGCGTGAGCGTCAATACCATATCAAAGACCACGGGTATCGACCGCTGGTTCATTTATGAAATACAGAAGATCTGCAATATAGAGAAGCAGCTGAGCGAGTTCTGGCTTGAGGAGCTACCGGCAGACCTGCTTAAAACGGCCAAGCTTCATGGGTTTTCCGACGAGCAGATCGCAAGGATCATCCGTGATGGAAGCGAAGATGAAGTGTATGAAAAGCGGAAGGCCGCCGGCATTACCAGGGTATTTAAAATGGTAGATACCTGCAGTGCGGAGTTCGAGGCGAAGACGCCTTATTTCTATTCCACTTTCGAAGAGGGCGGCATAAACGAGAGCAAGGTAAGCGATAAGAAAAAGATCATCGTGCTGGGCAGCGGGCCTAACCGGATCGGCCAGGGCATCGAGTTCGACTATTGCTGTGTGCACGGACTGCTTGCGATAAGGGAGTGCGGCTTTGAGGCCATCATGGTGAACTGCAACCCCGAGACTGTATCAACCGATTTCGACGTGGCCAACAAGCTTTATTTCGAGCCGGTATACTGGGAGCATCTTTGGGAGATCATCGAACACGAAAAGCCCGAAGGCGTGATCGTTCAGTTGGGCGGGCAAACGGCCCTCAAGCTTGCAGAGCGACTGCATGCCAAGGGCATCCCGATCATCGGGACTTCCTACGATAATATGGATATTGCCGAGGACCGCGGACGTTTCAGCGATATGCTGAAGGAGCTTGGTATTCCTTATCCCGATTATGGTACGGCCTATACAGTGGATGAGGCCATCGAAGTGGCGCAGCGGGTAGGCTATCCTGTGCTGGTACGTCCGAGCTATGTACTCGGCGGTCAGCGTATGCGTATCGTGATCAACGACGAGGAGCTGGAAAAAGCGGTGATAAGCCTGCTGAAACACATACCGGGCAATAAGATACTGATCGATCATTTCCTCGACAGGTGCCAGGAAGCCGAGATCGACGCCATCTTCGACGGAACCGATTTTCATGTAATGGGCGTAATGGAGCATATAGAACCTGCAGGCATCCACAGCGGCGACAGCAATGCCGTACTGCCTGCCTTCAACCTTACACCGCTGGTGGTAACTACAATGGAGCATTATGCCGAGAAGATCGCAAGGGCGTTGAATATAAAAGGATTGATCAATATCCAGTTTGCGATCAAGGAAGGTAAGGTCTATGTGATCGAGGCCAATCCAAGGGCTTCGCGCACAACACCGTTTATTGCCAAGGCTTACGGAATTCCTTACCTCAACGTGGCCACCAAGGTTATGATGGGTGTAAGCAAGCTCAAGGAATTCAGCTTTGAAAAAAAGCTGAAGGGCTTTGCCATCAAGGAGCCAGTATTTTCCTTCAATAAATTCCCCGGTGTGAACAAGGAGCTTGGGCCCGAAATGAAATCGACTGGCGAGGCCATCCGCTTTATCAAAGACCTGAGGGATCCTTATTTCAGACAGTTGTATAAAGACAGGAGCATGTACCTGAGCAAATAAACCCTTCAACCGGCAATCGCCCGGTGGAGAATGAAATTATAGATCACCCAACTGAGTGCCGGCAACTGCCGGCACTTGGCATATAAGGAATAGCTTTGGTGAATGGATCAGGAAATTCAATACATCATCAAACAGTTAACGGAGGTTTATGAAGGCGAGGCCTGGTATGGCCGTCCGCTGCAGCAACTGCTCGACAGCGTGCAAGCGGATACCGTCTTTGAAAAGCCGGCCGGGCAGCATGCTATCATAGATATTCTATGGCATATGATCACCTGGAGAGAGTTCACTATCGACAGGCTGCAGCACTCACCCCAGATGACGCTGGCCTATTTTGAAAACAACGATTGGCGCAGGCTTGATCGCACAGACAAGGATTTATGGCCTCAAGGACGCGAGAGGCTGCAGGAAACACAAGACCAGCTGCTTTCCCTTCTTCGGCAAACGGATGATGCACTGCTTGCTAAGCAGGTAAGAGAGAGGAATTATGATTTTCGGAAATTGCTCCATGGCGTTATTCAACATGATATTTACCACATAGGACAGATCGCATTTATCAGCAAGCTGCTGAGAGGGGCTTCGCAGTGAGCATCATGCATTGCCTCAACAGGTCTTCAAGTATTGACAGTGAGAAAGGTCGGAATGGACTCTCCTGTAAAAAAGAAGGCCCGCCCTAAAAAGAGCCGGCCGTTGCTAACCTATGAAAAACACCAGATTCAAATATAGTTGAAAAACAAATTTATTGCAACAACGCTCTGAATCTTTTGTTAGCAGCGCCGTCCTTCCTGTTTTGGAGCCTCAGGTTACGCTCCTCTCTTACTTTTTGTATGAACTCTTTTTCGTGGGTGAAAACATCATTGCTTCGCTTTTCCCCGATGATAGGCTTAAACTGATCGCGGAAACGCAGGCGAAGCTCGGCTATCTTTTGCTGAAGCACCAGCCGGTCGCCCCTGAACTCATTATTCGTTTTTCTCAGCTCTTTGAAATAGCTGATAAGAACAGGGGTGAACTTCTCCGTCTCGGTCTTTGAAAGACCCAGTTTTTCCTGGATGTATTCTACCATTTTTTCACGGATCTTCTCACCGCCATGGTCCTCGTCATCCTGGCCGAAAGCCGCTCCCACCGTGGTAAAAACAAAAATAAAAATGTAAAAAATCTTTTTCATAGTCGATTAATTGATGCCGGATTCCTCATAGTCCGTTGGAAATTGATCAAGAAAGGCTTCCAATTCCTTATCCGATACATCTTTCAGCAGCCTTTTCGATTCGCCTGACCTGGCGGGGCGGTTACGGGTTGCCGTAGGATTGGATTGGGCATCAGCGTTACGGATAAAAGAGTCGAGCTCAACATCGCTGAACATCTTAAGCTCTTTGGCCACCCGGTTATCTGGTGTGGCTGTTTTGTCATTGCCGGAATACAGAAGGCCTGAAAAAGCAATGGCACCGGCCACAACAGCCGCGGCAATTGCCCGCATCCATCCTTTGCCAAAAGATACGACCTTACCCCGGGGTTTTCCTGTTTTTGCCAGGATTAGCTGGGGCAGCCGCTCAAAATAACCTGATGGTACTTCGTAAGGCATGCCCTTGCCTGCCAGCTCAAGTAAGGATGAGTTTTCATCGGCGGTTAGCAACGGCAGTATACTTGCAGTTTGCTCAAAATATCCATCCGGCAGCGCATATGGCATCGTCCTGGATATTCCTGCCAGCAGGGGCGAAAGCTGGTTTATCTCTTCCTGCATGGAAAGAGAGGATCCCGCCCCCTTTATTTTAGCGAGCACAGAACTGGCCAAACCCTCAAAATAACCCTCGGGAACAGCATAGGGCGTTCCGTCCGGCTTACCCGGTAAAGCACTGTTCAAGCCATTTAATTCATCATTTATCGTATTCCCGCTGCTCATTTTCGTGGGTTTAAGACCCTGGGGCCCCTTCAAGGTTTAATGATTTTTGATATAATCCTCTATTTTTTTTACTGCGTGGTGATAACTGGCCTTAAGAGCACCCTCGCTTGTTTCCAGCACCCGGCTCATCTCTTCATATGGCATTTCATCGTAATACCGCAAAGTAAATACGATCCTTTGCTTTTCGGGCAATTGCTGGATGGCCAGCTGGAGCTTCCACTCCAGTTTATTGGCGTCAAAATGCTTATCTGCCTTGATCTTGTTGCTGAGTCCGCTTTCTACATCGTTCAGGCTCACCGCCGAACGCTTTTTTTGCGATTCGATAAAGCTCAGGCTTTCATTGGTGGCTATCCGGTAAAGCCAGGTGTAGAGCTGTGCATCTTCCCTGAAATTTTCCAGCCCGTTCCAAACCCTGATGAATACGTTCTGCAGCACATCATTGGCGTCATCGTGGTCTACCACCATCCGCCGGATGTGCCAGTACAGCTTTTCCTGGTATTTGCGGATAAGGGTGGTAAAAGCCTGCTCCTTGGTGGCCGGTTGCCTGAACTGGATCAGCAGTTCGGCATCTGATCTGTCTGTTAACGCCATGGATGATAAAGATAAGAATGAGCATCGATAAGGAAAATCGTTATTCGGAACCAGGTAAGGTGCCAGCGTGGTGAGTCTCAAATAAAAAGAACCGGGTTAAACCCCGGTCCCGTATAAAATGAGAGGCATGATGAGGCTTATTTTGCCTTTCTGCCCATAGCCCTTTCCGCTGCCGCTATAATGTCGGGTACATCGAGGCCATATTTTTTCAGCAGCTCGGCTGGCGTACCGCTTTCTCCAAAAGTATCCCTGGTGCCAATGTATTCGATCGGTATCGGAAAATGCTTGGCAGCTACCTGGGCCACGGCATCGCCCATACCACCGTAAATATTGTGCTCTTCGGCTGTAACGGCGCAGCGGGTTTTGCGGATCGACCTGAGGATGGCTTCCTCATCGAGGGGCTTGATCGTATGCAGGTTGATCACCTCCACGCTTATGCCTTTTTCCTGGAGTGCAGCACCAGCCTGTATGGCGTTCCATACCATGTGTCCGCAGGCAAATATGCTCACATCCGTTCCTTCGGAGAACTGCTGGGCTTTGCCAATCACAAAGGGTTCGTCAGGATTGGTGAAGATGGGCCAGCTGGGCCTCCCAAACCGGAGGTAAACTGGTCCCTCGTGTTCGGCCACTGCCAGTGTAGCTGCCTTTGTTTGGTTGTAATCGCAGGGAACTATCACCGTCATGCCGGGCAGCATCTTCATTAGTCCGATATCTTCAAGGATCTGGTGAGTGGCTCCATCCTCGCCCAGGGTAAGTCCGGCGTGGGACGCGCAGATCTTTACGTTTTTATCGCTGTAGGCAATGCTTTGGCGGATCTGGTCGTATACACGGCCTGTCGAAAAGTTTGCGAAGGTGGTGGTAAAGGGAATCTTGCCGCCAATGGTCAGTCCGGCTGCGATACCCATCATATTCGCTTCGGCAATACCAACCTGGATAAAGCGTTCCGGAAATTCTTTAATGAATTGATTGAGCTTGAGCGATCCGGCCAGGTCGGCTGTGAGGGCCACAACGTTCTTGTTCTTTCTGGCTGCTTCTACTATGCCGTCTCCAAAACCGCTGCGGGTGTCCTTTTTGCCGGTTGATTGTATGTCTTTAAGCATCATGGTGATTTGTGTAATGTATTGATAGGTTACGAAAGAAACCTTTTTAATTCAATTCTGATTGGAAAGAAGAGAACAGCTGCTCGTCTTCTTTGAGGCGAAGCTCCCATTTCCAGGCTGTTTCCATCATCATATCGAGTGAATATTTCGGGTCCCAGCCCAGTCTTGTCCTGGCCTTGTCATTATTCGCGTAGATGGCAATGATATCGCCGGACCTTCTTGGACCGAGCTCATAGTTCAGCTTTACCTGGCTTACTTTTTCAAAGGACCTGATGGCTTCGAGCACAGTAACGCCATTGCCTGTACCCAGGTTGAAAACCTCGCAGCCGCTGCTGTTCCTTCCCTGTTCCAGGTATTGGATGGCAAGTGTATGGGCATGAGCTATATCGCTTACATGAATGAAATCGCGTACACAGCTTCCGTCCCTGGTAGGATAATCGTGGCCGAATACCATCATCTTGGGCAGCTTTCCTATGGCGGTCTGTGTGATGGCCGGCACCAGGTTTTGAGGTTTGCCAAGCGGCATCTCCCCGATAAGCGTGGATGGATGCGCGCCCACAGGATTGAAATAACGCAGCAGGATGATGCGTGTATTGCCTGCTTTCTGGAACTCGCCGAGGATCTGCTCACCCATTTGCTTTGTATAGCCATAAGGCGAAGCGGCGGGCTTTGGCGGTGTTTCCTCTGTTACAATGGACTGTTCGGGTTCTCCATACACCGTGCAGGAAGAGGAGAATACGAACCAGGGTGTTTCAAATTCCTGAACACATTTAAGCAGGTTGATAAGCGAGGTAAGGTTGTTCTCAAAATACATCAGGGGCTTGTCTACCGATTCACCCACAGCTTTGTAAGCGGCAAAATGGATGATACCCTGAATATCCTCGTTTTCCTGGAAGATGGCGAATGTATCGTCGAAATTGCAAAGGTCCACCTTGTAGTTCTTTACCTGTTTGCCTGTGATCTTTTCAACACCCTTCAGCACCGATGCACTGGACCTTGAGTTATTGTCTACGCTGATCACATCGTAGCCATTCTCGATGAGGTCTACCAATGTGTGCGAGCCAATGTATCCGCATCCACCTGTAACTAAGATCTTAGCCATGCCAGAATATTTGTTGGCGGCAAAACTCGTAAATAAACCTATAGGAACAACCTGGCGATGTAGAAAATTCCTGCTGCCAGCAAGGCACTGATGGGTATGGTCAGGATCCATGCCCATAAAAGGTTGATTGTCACACCCCAGCGTACGGCTGACAAGCGCTTTGTAGCGCCAACACCCATAATGGCACCGGTGATGGTATGGGTTGTGCTCACAGGTATCTTAAGCGCTTCGGTTACAAAAAGAGTGATGGCGCCGGCCGTTTCTGCCGCCACGCCTTCGAATGGCGTTACCTTGGTGATCCTCGTGCCCATGGTCTTTACGATCTTCCATCCGCCGCTCATCGTACCTAAGCCAATAGCCGCATAACATGCGAGGGGTACCCACCACTCCATGTTCTCGATGCTGTAGCGTGTGGGATCGCTGGCTACGAGGGCGGCCATGATGATGCCCATTACTTTTTGTGCATCGTTACCGCCGTGCCCGATGCTGAAGGCGGCAGAGGATACCAGCTGCAGGCGCTTGAACCAAACATTCGATTTATGCGCGTTCAGGGTATTGAGCCAGAAAGTGAATACGGCGAAAGTGAGCAGGATAAAGGCGAGCAGGATCCATTTGAAATTCTTCGAATAGAAGAAGACCTGCCAGAAATAAGTATCATGATCGGTATTGGCTGCCAGTTCGGCCCGGTCAAACACAAGATTGCTGTAAAGCAGCCATACCACGAGTGCAATAACGGTAATGGAGACAAGCCTTGGCAGAAAATCCTTGCGGAACGAAAGCAGGAACCAAAGTGAGATCACAAAAGCTATGAACATGCCCACCAGCGGGGC
>DASTPZ010000238.1:0-17861 GCA_035761965.1 Flavisolibacter sp.
CTTTCAGAGAAAGCGAGGTAGCCGCGTAATCCTGTACAACGTGCTCGGAGGTGGTCATCAGGGGCAGCGATACATTCTCTGCCGGTGATTGCTGCTGCCTGAACAGGGCAACCGGGTTATCCTTTATCGATACTTCCCACAGCGCCTGCCTGCGATCAAAGCCCATGGAGCGGAATACATCCGCATCGGCCAGCTTTTCCAGCACGGCCTGCGACAGCCCCCTGTCGCGCAGCTGGTTCATGCAGGTATAATGTTCCTGCCTGTTCTCCGTGATCAGTCTTATATCTTCTTCACGCAAGCCCTTTACCTGGCGAAAGCCAAGCCTGAGGGCACAATAGGCCCCGGACTTTTCTTCGAGGCGGTTGTCCCAGGCAGAATGGTTAATGTCTACCGGTCTTACCTCAACACCGTGCTTTTTTGCATCGATCACGATCTGTGCCGGCTGGTAAAAACCCATAGGCATGCTATTGAGCAAGGCACAGGCGAATATATCCGGGTAAAAACATTTGATCCAGGACGATACATAAACCAGCAGGGCAAAACTTGCGGCATGGCTTTCAGGGAAACCATAGCTGCCAAAGCCTTCGAGCTGCCTGAACACGCGCTGGGCGTATTCCAGCTGATATCCTTTTTTCAGCATGCCCTGTATGAGCTTTTCCTCGAATTTGCTTACCAGCCCCTTGGCCTTGAAAGTAGCCATGCTGCGGCGCAGCTCATCGGCTTCGGCCGGCGTAAAGCCTGCTGCTACGATGGCTATCTTCATGGCCTGTTCCTGGAAAAGCGGAACACCCATTGTGCGCTCCAGAATTTCTTCCAGCTCTTTGGAGGGATATTCCACCGGCTCTTCGCCATTGCGCCTGCGCAGGTAGGGGTGCACCATGTCTCCCTGGATGGGGCCGGGGCGTACAATGGCTACCTCTATCACCAGGTCGTAAAATTTACGGGGCTTTAGCCTGGGCAGCATGGATTGCTGCGCCCTGCTTTCGATCTGGAATACGCCGATGGTATCGGCCTTGCAGATCATATCGTATACAGCCGGATCGTCCTGAGGAATATTGGCCAGGGTCCAGTGAAGGCCATAATGCTCCCTGGCGAGGTCAAAAGCCTTGCGTATGCAGGTAAGCATGCCAAGTGCGAGCACATCTATCTTTAAAAAGCCCAGGGTATCTATATCGTCTTTGTTCCATTCGATGCAGGTGCGGTCTTCCATGCGGGCATTGAGGATGGGGCAGAGATCGGAAAGCTTTCCATCGGTGATCACGAAGCCACCGGTGTGCTGGCCGAGCTGTCTTGGAAAGCCCATGAACTCTCTTGTAAGCTGGAGCACTTTACGCAGGTGTTTGTCGTTGGGATTGAGGCCTTGTTCAACAACCCGTTTCCCTTCAAACCATTCATCGGTAAAGGACCATATGGCACCCGATAGCCGGTTGATGGTATCAACCGACAGTCCCATGGCCCTGCCTACATCGCGCAGGGCGCCTTTCTGGTGTTGCTGTGTAACAGTGGCCACGATGGCAGCGCGGTCACGGCCATATTTGTTAAAGATGTATTGCATCACCTCTTCACGGCGTTCATGTTCAAAGTCCACATCGATATCCGGCGGCTCATTGCGTGCAGAAGAAATAAACCTTTCGAAGAGCAGGTCGAACTTTACAGGGTTCACTGATGTAATGCCCAGACAATAACAAACGGTGGAATTGGCGGCCGATCCACGGCCCTGGCAAAGAATGCCCTGGCTGCGTGCAAACCGTACAATATCGTGTACCGTGAGGAAGTACTCTGCATAGTTCATTTCCTCCATAAAGGCCAGCTCATAGCGGATGGCCGATGCAACCTTATCGGGTATCGTATCGCCATACCGCTCATGCGCTCCCTGCCAGGCCAGGTGGGTCAGCTCTTCCTGCGGTGTGCGGCCATTGCTGGTGATCTCTTTGGGATAACGGTACTTCAGCTCATCAAGTGAGAAGCAGCAAGCTTCTGCGATCTCCTGTGTTCTCCTCACCGCATCGGGGTATTGCCTGAACAGGCGCTGCATTTCCTCCGGTGGCTTGAGATATCGCTCGGCGTTGGGATGCAGCCTGTAGCCGGCATTGTAGATCGTGCATTTTTCCCGGATGCAGGTAACCACATCCTGAAGCTGTCGCCGAAGGGGATGATGGTAGTGCACATCGTTGGTAGCGACCATGGGAATGTGCAGCCGGGAGGAAAGCTGCCAGAGCCTGTGCACCTTCTTGGCATCATCTCCATCGTAGGATCGGGATGCTGCGAGGAAAAGATCATGGCCAAAAACAGCGCGGTATTCTGCAAGCACTTCCCCGAAGGAAGGGTCATAGCCAAACAGGTGGTTCAGCTCTCCGGGCGGAATGACAACCAGCTTCATTCCCTTGCCATGTTCGTAAACATCTGCTTTGTAAAGGTGGCATTCGCCTTTCTCGGCCCGGAGGTTGCCTTTGGTAAGCAAAGTGCTTAGCTGCGAGTAGGCCGCAAGATTGGTTGGATAGGCCAGCAGGCTCGGGCCATCGAGCAGATCAAGGCGGCAGCCCGTAATGAGTCGGATATTCCCTGACCTGGCAGCGGCATACGCCCTTACAATGCCCGCCAGTGTATTGCGGTCGGTTATAGCAATGGCAGAATAGCCATGGGTAGCAGCCTGTTCCACCAACTCCTCGGGATGGGAGGCGCCGCGCAGAAAACTGAAATTTGATGTTACCTGCAATTCGGTATACGACATAGTTTTTTATTCAGCTGAGTACACATTGCATTGCGACCGGCCCTGTCTTTACTTCCATTCAGGCAAAAAAGCCATGCAGGAACCACTGCTGCGACCTGTCGCCTGTATAATGCCCTGAGCGGAACAGCCAGTAGCGCCGGCCTTCTTCGTCTTCAACAGCATAATAGTCGCGGTGCTCGCCTTCCTGCAGCCACCATTCCTGTTCGATCCGCTCAGGGCCATCAGCTTTCTTGACGGTATGCAGCACGTTTTTGTATCGGAACAGCATAGGCGGATAATCGGGGATGGGAGCGGTGACTTCAACAGGCTCGGGCCTGGAAAGCAGCTGCAGCGGCCGGGGCTTACCGGCCTTCCAGCCTGTTGCAGCTTTTTCCTGCAGCGAGGGAGCGGCTCTTACCGACCGCTCGGGCCAGTAGTGTTCATCGGGTAAATAGCGATGGATGGAATGCGTTCCGATCCTGCCACCAAGGCGATCGAGAAGTTCGGCGAGGCGGATGTCGCCGAGACCGCCGCCGCCTTCCCATAGCTTTTCCTGCGCCGGGAAATGGTCTTCCACTTTGAGAGCCTCAAGCATAAAAAGCTCTACGCCGGGGCCCGGTGCCATGGCAGTGATCTTTGGTGAAAAGAGCCTGAACAAATGCTCTACATGGTTTGATGCACGGACGGTCCCGATCTCCACCATTTCTGTTTTTCCATCCATACGATAGCCATAAAAGCGCGCAAGCCGCAAGCCCTTCTGCTCCTGCTGCAGGCGATGGCATATGGAATCGAGCAGGCGCTGCAAAGCGATCTCTATTCCCGTGGCGGTTACAATAGGCTCGAGACAGGGCAGCCTTTCCTGGTATGGCTCCACCGGCAGTACAGGCTGTATAAGCTCATCGACCGTACCCATTGCCTGGTCAAGGCGGTTCAGCAAAGTATGCCCGAAGCGCCGCATCAGCGAAGCCCGGGGCATACTAACAAAATCGCTTACCCGCCGCAGCCCCAGCTTATGCAGTTGCTCTATGGTGATGGCATCCAGCCGGAGCGATGCCGGTGGCAAGGAGAGCAGGGCCTCACCATGCCGGCTATTTTCAGCTATGGTCAGATCCTTTCCATACCGGGCAAGCGCCCAGGCCGCACCAATGGTATCGGCCATAGCAGCACGTGCCTGGTAACCCCGGTCCTTTAGCCGCTGAACGATCAATGTCACATAAGGCAGGTCCCCTTTCCACAAATGACTGCAGCCGGTGGCATCAAGCACCAGTCCGCCCGGAAGATCAAGGCTCACGCAGGGCGTATAACGGATGCACCATTCGGCCAGGCGGTGCAGCAGCTGTTCTGCAAGTCCGGGTTTATCGTCCATTACCTGCAGGGAAGGAAGAATCGCACGGGCATCGGCCACCGTCATACCGGTATGTATCCCCTGTGCTTCTGCAGGCGCATTGGTGGCTGTCACCAGCATGCGTCCATGCGAAGCGGTGCTCAAAACAAAGGGCAGGCGGCAAAGCTGCGGATGGCGGAGAGAGAACCAGTCCGTAGCCAGGTAAGGAAACCAGATGGAAACAAAACGTTTTATCATGCCGTTTTGATTTTCTTTTCTTCTACGATCAAAGCAGTTCTGCGCACAGGCTGGAACCCGCCATCTATCCACATCAGCTGCCAGCTTCCCGGTTTGCCGTTTCTTACTTTCAGCAGCTCTATCTTCCACCTGGGAAAGCCGATCCCCGGAAGATCATCGACAGCCTCGCTGGCCATTGGTGTGATTTTCCAACGTGTAACGCAAGCCGTGGTTTGCAGCTGTTTTGGATTAGAGCGAAGAAGAAAGGCCGTGACCCCGCTTTGCTCTACGGCGAGCTGCAGCCGGCGTGAAGCAGTAAAATCGAGCCGGGGCAGCTCGGCAACCACTGCCGAAAGCGCACTGCATTTAAGCGCTTCTTCTATCGTCCATAACAATTCTTTTTCTTTCGGCAGGTCTATAAAAAGCATCCTGTCCGGTTCAATGCCGAATTGTACAAGTCCATACGGAAAGAGTGTGCGCGAAGCGCTTATCCAGGCGGCCGTGCCTCCGGTCTTCATAAGATGGGAGACGAGCCCGCTGATAAAGCCACCGGAAGCTGCTGCATCTTCTGCGTTTGCAGCTATGAATTCATGAACGGCGCCGAGGGGAAAGCTTTTATTGGGAAAAGCATTCCGTACGAGCCCGAGTCCCATATCCATGCCTTCATTGCCTGCAGGCTTATAGCCTTGGAGGGGAAGGATCTCCTTTTGCAACCGGGCCAGGATCGCTGCTTTTGAATTGCTCATACAAAGCAATAATACTAATATTTTTAGCAGAAAAAAGACTAAATATATTAGCTGATGATTATCAGTTGCCTAGGCTTGTCGAAAACAGTCCCGGCTGTGCCTGGTCGATAGATCAACGACTGCTTAAAAATTTTGTGGCGAAAGAATGAAGGTCAAAATGCAAATAAAGAGCCGGGCTTTTAAGCAGCCGGAAGCATGGCTGTTTCAATGATATGATAAGGCCTCTCCATGATTCTGCTCCGGGGAAGATCAAATCCGTACATTAGCTGAAACCTTGATCATGCCATACTTGTTTTGCTTCTTTGAGTATTCCGTCATTCTTCAATATCTTATCATAACCCAATAATGCCTGCAGGCTGATGAATGAGCTGATCCTAATAAAGCTTGCCGCTTTTCTTTTACCTTTTGTTTTTTCAACCTGGCTTTTTCATACCGGCCGCAGCAGGGCCGGGCTGTGCTTGCTGCTGCTGGGCGCTTTTTTGCTCCGGCTTTTTATGATCAGCCTCGATCCTTTTCTTCATGAACTGGACGAACGTTATCATGCACTGGTCGCCCGCAATATGATGGAGGATCCCTTCCGGCCTGTACTTCAGCTAAGGCCAGTGTTGCCTTACGATTACAGGAGCTGGTGCTGCAATTATACCTGGCTGCATAAACAGCCATTGTTTCTTTGGAATATGTCCCTTTCCATCTGGCTTTTCGGCGCCAATGAGATTGCCCTGAGGCTGCCTTCCGCCCTGATGGGTACAGCCATGGTTTATTTCGTGTTCAGCATGGCAAAAATGGTTTTTGCAGAAGCGAGGATCTCAGTGTTCGCCGCTGTGCTGTTTGCTTTGTGCTGGTACCAGCTGGAGCTAACGACAGGACTGCTGACGGCCGATCACAATGATGTAGCCTTTGGATTTTATGTAACGGCCAGCCTTTGGGCCTTGTGCTGCTATCATAAGCGCAAAAGCTATGGCTGGGCCCTGGCCATCGGCTTGCTTGCCGGGTGTGCCATACTTTGCAAATGGCTGACAGGCGGGATCGTATATGGAGCATGGGTGCTGCTGCTTGTTGCCGGAAGGGCAGGGGAAAGGCACCGCAAGGGCTGGTGGCACCTGCTGACTGCCCTGCTGCTCACAACGGCTGTATTCCTTCCCTGGCAACTCTATATTCATTACCGCTTTCCCCTGGAGAGCAGCTGGGAGCAGAACTATAATACGCGTCATGTTACCGAAGTGCTAGAAGGATTGCCTGCACGCAGCCAGCTCTATTATATCGGGCAACTGGGCCGCCATTATAGCTGGGTGCTTGTGCCTTTCCTGGTAGCCGGACTTGCCGACTCTTTTCAGCAAAAGGGAGACAGGCAGCTGAAGCTAGCCTTGGGAGCGGTTTTCCTGGTCTGTTACCTTTTCTTTTCCTTAGTACCCAAGACCAAGATGCCCAGCTTTACTTTTCTCGTTGCGCCTGTTGGCTTTATCGCCATCGGCAGGGGCATGGCAATGCTTTACGATCTGGCAATGAGGTGGTGGAAAGGCAGGCCTTTGTCTGTGTACCTGCTGCTGTTGCCGATGGGTCTATTCAGCCTCAGCCCCCTGCAGCTGGCCAGGGAAAGGGCTGTTGAGCATCCCGGGAGGAAGGCGCGCCTGCACAATACGGCTGTTTATAAATCGCTGTCCGACTCTCTGGCAAAGCCGGATGTGATCGTGATCAACTGCAAAAGCTTCGAGAACGTAGACCTGATGTTCTACAAAGGCATTAATGCCTATCACTGGTATCCCTCTGAAAAAGAGCTGGAAGAGGTGATCGGGAAGGGATACAAGGTCTATGCTTTTCAGTCGCACGGCAGCCAGGTATTGCCCGATTATGTTACCGCCAATCCAGGCGTTGTCATCATCAGGAAGCAGCTTCGTTGAAAATAATCCATTCTGCTTTAAGGGTTTCATCGTAAAAGCCCCCCGTGAAGGTTTGCTTTTCGCAGCATTTAATGTGCGGCATCACTTATATATACCATTATGCTTATGGCCCGTAATAGTACGGTTCAAAAAAGGTGTTAACACGGTGTCTTTCCTTTACCTGGTGCGCTATCTTCGGATGGTACCATCTGTTCCCGGCGATTGTTCCTATTGTTCTCAGTTGAACATAAACCATAAAAACAACTGCATGCCGTTACACAGCCCGCTCAATCATTTGGGTGTTTCCCTGTCGGGAGGAGGCTACCGTGCTTCCGCCTTTCACCTGGGTACGCTTCGCGCCCTTCACAAGCTGGGTATCCTGGAAAGGATAGATGTGCTTTCCACCATCTCCGGTGGTTCTATCACCGGCGCTGCCTACTGCCTGCATAAGGGCAATTATATGGCTTTTGAAAAAGAAATGATAGAAAAGATCAGCACAAAGAATGTGATCGGCCATGTGCTGGCCTCCCGGTTCTTTCTGCAGCTTGCACTGTTCACACTCGTATTTCTCGGTACAGGCATCTATCTTCTTTTTACCGCTTATGCCTGGGCATTCCTGCCTTTGCTGGGCCTTTGGCTCTTCCTGCTTTTGAGGTTCCAGTTCCGCATATTTCCGGCAGGAAGGGCCATTGAAGAGGCATATGATAAATTTTATTTTAAAGGCGCAACCCTGAACGACCTTTGCCGGCAGCCGGTGCTTGCCATTGGTTCATCCAATCTTCAAACAGGACGGCCATTTAGTTTTTCCTGGCGCAAAATGTCCGACTCAACTTATGCCAGCTTTGATCCACCCATTCGTTTCAGGCAAAGGGATTTTCCCGTGGCAAGAGCAGTCACGGCTTCTTCCTGCGTGCCCTTCGCATTTACACCTGTATCGATCGACGAAATATTTTTTGAGAACAAGGCAGACTTCAGGCGGATCGATCCAAAGCTGATCGATGGCGGTGTATATGATAACCAGGGCATTCAGAAGTTAACACAGCAGGGAAGCTCTTACGAGTGCAGGATCATCATTACATCAGATGCGGGAGGCAGGCTTTCTTTTGATGGCCGGTATGGCAATACTCTTAGCTTGCTTATACGCACGGTCGATCTCTTCATGAACCGGATAAAGGCTTTCCAGATGGTGGAGAACATTTACCAGAATGTAGGTTCGGTCAACAAGGAGATTGCTTATCTCTCGCTGGGCTGGGACCTGGAGAGATGCATACCAGGATTTGTCGACAATATGATCAAGGGGCTTGTTACAGCTTCGGTGATAGAAGCGCATGGCTTCGAGCCTGCCTGGATCAGGGATCCAAAAGCCCACCGGACGGAGATCGAAGCCTGTTTGAAAGAAAGAACGGATTATGCCTCTATCGTTTCGCGCAATCTTAGCGCTGAAGAATTAAGAGCTGCAAGAAGCACAGGTACCAACCTTACCCCGCTGTTGCGGGAGAGGATAGGCCTGCTGGCCTCGCATGCGGAAAATCTTACAGAGCTCCAGGTAAAACTTTATTGCCCATCATTAATCTTCAAGTCATGAGCATCACAAATTGCGAAAAGGATGATTTCCTGCGACCCCGTTTCAGAAAGCTGCGGGCCTATGCTTTTGATCCTTCCCTCTCGCTGCAGCTCGAAACAAATGTGATCAACAACATCGTTTACAAAGTGGCATGGGAGGACCTTTCACCGGGGCCTGTGGGCGAATACATCGAGGTGGTGGACTATGATCCGTCCAGCGCATGTTTCTACCGGCCAGTGGATCTCGATAATGCTTTTGTGCTGGCCCAGGAGGGGCTGGAACCTTCAGAAAGCAATCCGCAGTTTCACCAGCAGATGGTCTATGCCGTAGCTATGACGACGATAAAGAATTTCGAGCTGGCGCTTGGACGAAAGATCACGTGGAGCCAGTACCGAAATGCAAGAGGAGAGTTCTCGCAGTATGTGCAGCGGCTTCGCATCTATCCCCATGCCCTGCGCGAAGCCAATGCTTATTACAGTCCGCAGAAAAAAGCCCTGCTGTTCGGGTATTTCAATTCAACACCCGAAAACCCGGGCCTGCAAATGCCTGGCTGCACTGTATACACCTGCCTGAGTCACGACATCATCGCCCACGAGATCACGCACGCGCTTTTGGATGGCATG
This sequence comes from Flavisolibacter sp., assembly GCA_035761965.1. GTDB lineage: Bacteria > Bacteroidota > Bacteroidia > Chitinophagales > Chitinophagaceae > Flavisolibacter. The sequence continues at coordinate 9,082 of DASTPZ010000238.1, forward strand.
CACCGGCGCTATGTAGAGGCGACCCATATCGATTCGCTTGCTTTCCATGAAGCCTTTGCCGATATCGTAGCGCTGTTCCAGCACTTCACCTTCCCTGAGGTATTGAAGGACCAGATAGCCAAAACGGGTGGCGACCTCAGGGCACAGAACCTGCTGGGTGAGCTGGCCCAGGAATTCGGTAAGGCCATTGGCCACTATGGCAGCCTGCGGAACGCGATCGGCAGGTTTGACCCGGAGAAGAACATCTGGCAGCCTCATGTTCCCAATCCGCAGGATTATCTCACCGAAAAAGAGCCGCATGCCAGGGGTGCCATCCTGGTAGCTACCATTTTTGATGCCTTCATCAGTCTTTACAAGAGAAGGATCGCAGACCTGGTACGTATTGCTACAGGCGGCACGGGTATATTGCCTCCCGGTTCGCTACATCCTGATCTTGTGAACCGCATGGCCAACGAGGCAAGCAAGACCGCTGGCCATATCCTGAAGATCTGCATCAGGGCGCTGGATTATTGCCCGCCGCTGGACATCAATTTCGGCGATTACCTGCGGGCGCTTATCACATCGGACTATGACCTGGTGAGCGACGATAACCTCGATTATCGCATAGCCATCATAGAGGCCTTTCAGAAAAGGGGCATCTTCCCCGACAATGTAAAGAACATGAGCGTGGAAAGCCTGCTGTGCAAGGTGGAGGATGACAGCGAACAGTTTGAATCGAGGTTTGCGAAGCTGATCGATTTTTTCAGGCGATTCAAGGAAAAGATCAGCTACATCTCTAACCGGCGCGAAATATATGAACTAACGAAGATCTTCATAACCGGCGGGGATATCTCCAAAGAATCCGGCAGCAATGCAGCCGGCGTTCCGCACCGGAAGGAGAGCATACAGGGCCTGCACCAGCGGCTTAACATCAAGTTTCTCGGCAACGAGGACGCCGTTGCATTTGGAAAGCTCACGGGACTCATACTCGACGACAGCATGGTGGATGTATTGGGCATAGGGCGCTCTAAAGGACGCAATACCATGAATATGCCCATGCTCGAAGTGCACAACCTCAAGCTTGCCAGCAGGTCGGGTCCCAGGGGTGATACAGTGAACCAGATCATTGTTACACTGACGCAAAAAAGAGGAGTGGTAGCGCGGAGAGACAAATGGGGCAATGCCGAGATCATCGGATTTTTCAAGCCCGAGGCACCAACAGAAGGTTGGTATGAACGCACACCGGCACAGGGAGGCAATGACGGATTCACCTATACCTGGCAGCCTTACACGCCCCGCGATACAGGCTCGCTGGACGAAGGCAATGAAAAAGTGCTGCCCGAAGGCTGGTTCATCTTCAGGGGTGGAAGCACACTCATTTTCGATCTCGATTATTCCTCCGACGAGAACGAGGTGAAGCTTCAGTACGTGATCAAAAAAGATATCAACGATGAAGAGCGCATGAGGCGCCAGTTCGATATGCTGTTCAACCAGCAGGATTTTTCTTTGAATGCTACTTATTTCGGCGCTCCTCACGGCAACCTGGAGGCTGAGCCTTTTGCAATCATCCATAAAGTATTATGACCTATGGCAAAGACAAACAGTAAAGCACAAAAGCCTGCCAGGGCTGCTGCCCGCAAAACAGCTGCTAAAAAATCTTCCCCGGCCGCAAAGCCCGCGTCTAAAAAAAATGCATCGCGCATTGCGGAGCCGGCCGTCCAGGGCAAGACAAGGGATAAGATCGTGGGAGCTACGCCCGATGCCGTTTCCATACGGATGTACTGCCATGGATTTGGCGATTGTTTCCTGCTCATATTCAAAACCGCGGAAGAGCCGGTCTTTTATATGCTCATCGATTGCGGCATGCTTACCGGTGACAGTGACCTGCTGAAGACGGCCATAGCAGACATAAAAGAAACCTGTGGAGGAAGGCTGGACCTGGTGGTACAAACACATGAGCACAAAGACCATATTTCGGGCTTCAACCTGAAGGATGATAAGGGGGAACTTTTATGGGACTCGATCGCCGTAGACCAGGTTTGGCTTGCCTGGACAGAAAACACGAGGCCGGACGGCGACAAGCTGGCCATAGAGCTCAAGCGAAAGCACAATAAGAAAAAGCAGGCTCTTGCCCGGTCGCTATCGCTTTACCGCTCTTTTATTGATGACAGGAATAACCAGCAGGAGATCAGGAATACGTTCAGGGGCGACAGCTACCTGGCAGCGCAGAAAAGATACGCCACCGCGCTTGGGCAGGTATTGGGCTTTATGGACATAAGTGAGCAGGACGTGCTTACAAAAGCTGCGGATCCTTCTTTTGAATTCGGCCTCACCATGAAGGATGCCATGGCTTATTTTGTCAACCGCAGCAAGAGGGAAGATGGCCCTGATATCTCGTTCTGGAATCCCGGCGACCTGGCAAGCGAAAAGCAAACCGGCCTGAATGGCATCAACTTTTATTTTCTCGGTCCGCCCAAAGACTACGCAAGGCTCCGCCAGATGGAAGACCATACCCATGCCGAGATGTACCTCACCGATATGGGTGTTTCTGATAACTATTACATGGCGCTTACAAAGAATGGCGACAGCTCGGGCTCACCATTTCATTCCAAGTATTTTTGGAGCGATGCCGATTGCACCAGGAGTGAGCTCGATAGGGAAGACCATGTATGGACGCTTTACCATGGCAAAAAAACAAAGGCACCCGGCGATGCTGATCATGCCTGGCGCAAGATTGAGATCGACTGGCTGCACAATGCCGGTGCGTTGGCCCTTCACCTCGATTCCTATACCAACAATACCAGCCTGGTAATGGCGATAGAATTTGAAGCTTCGGGCAAGGTGCTGCTGTTTCCCGGCGATGCGCAGATCGGCAACTGGATGAGCTGGACCGCACCTGCAAAAGAAGGTTCGGAGGAACCTGCACTGAAATGGAAGGTGAGCAGGGATGGGAAAAAGGAGATCATAACAGCGGAAGCCTTGCTGGAAAGAACCGTATTCTACAAAGTGGGCCACCACGCCAGCCATAATGCCACGGCAAAAAAAAGCGGGCTTGAGCTGATGCGCTCCAAAGACCTGGTGGCCATGATACCGGTTGACCAGGAAGTAGCGAAAAGGCAAGGCAAAAGAGGATGGAAGATGCCGGCCGATGACCTGTATGAAAGACTCAAGCAGAAAACAAAAGGCCGAATCATCCGGCTCGACAAGGGCAATATCCTGGAAAGAGCCGAAGAAAAGCTTCCCGAAGGTTCCAAACCCACTAAACAACAGCGCGATGGCTTTTCAAGAAAGGTTACGGAGTCAACTGCCAGGATAAAGATCGACGGAAAACTGCGCCCCCTGTTCTTTGAATACCTGCTTGAGGGGGACAGGGATTGAGGTTATGTCTTCGTTATGCGGGTATCAATGCATGCGGCTCTGCTGGCACTGGATCATGGTATTACTCCTTTTCACCCATTTGAAATAGCCTGGGAGTCGGCGATTGATCCGGGCTTGCGTATCGGTCTTTGGGGGCATTATAATTATCTTTAGTCATCCGAAGCCACATGCGGCCGAGGCCATAATGCGCATGAAAAAGATATTATTGACGCTGGTGTTATTTGGGTTTGCAGCAGCGCAGGCGCAGGATAAGAAAAGAACGGTAGCGGATGGGCTTACAGGAAAGCTGCTGCCTTATGCCACGGTAAAGGTGCTCAACAGCAGCCTGGGAGCCATAGCCACAGCGCAAGGCGAATTCCGTCTTGCCATAGCAGAAAACGACTCTGTTCTTATTAGTTGTGTGGGTTATCGCGATTCGGTATTTGCAGGCAGGTTCCTGGGCGACACCGCCAGGCTGCTGCCTTATTCACGGATCATGGAAACTGTAACGGTAAGGGCGAAAAAAACAGCTGGTCTTTATTTGATCGGGCAGGGAGTTGCGGTACTGAACAAATCGATCAGGTGCAATTATAAGCCGGGTGCCAACAATGATTGTGTACCCTGGGGTTTTGGCGGGGCTGCGGAGTTTGCCGAACTTATGAAGCTGCCCGATCCCGTACGCACCTATCGCCTGAACAAGGTTTATCTGCCAATCACGCAATCGGGCTGCTGGCAGCCGGTATTCCTGCAGCTTTATGAGCGCGACAGCGTTAGCGGCGGTCCCGGCAGGCTTATTTTCAGAAAGCATATCATGCCGGATCCTGGCAACTATAAAAAGAACAAACTGCTTGTAGACCTGGTGCCCGACCAGGTGTATTTTGAAGGTGCCAGCGATTTTTTTATGAGCATGAGCTGGGACGAGAACAGGCCTGATACCTTTTGTCTTACCGGGCTTATACTTTTAAAAAGCATAAGTGGAGTCTCTTATAGCCGCAGCCTTCAAAGCCCGGACTATAAATGGTTCTCCTTCGATCCTACAAAACCCGGCGAGAAGAAAGATGAGAAGCATCTGCGTACCATATTTGTAGCAGAAGTGGAAGCATTGGAGAATTAAAAACGATAAATGAAGATAAGATGAGGCAAAATTACCGTGAAGCCGGACTTTAATTCTGTGGCATTTATCATTTGGCGAATGGCAACGATGCGCATCAAAGCTGTCAGTAGGGGATTTGTAATAAAAAAGCTTTTCTTCCTGCTATTGTAATAGCCATGAGGAAGAAAAGCTTTTTATGAGTAATTATTGAAGGCTGCCTTTATAGAATGGTGTTAGTTTTTTCATTCCTTCATAATAAAAAGTGCATTCACCTTTAAAACCATATTGGCGGTTTATCTGGATCATCTGTTCGAGCAGCTCCTGCTTAATCTGGTAGCCGTCGCCAAGCCCGATCAGCACGCCTGGAAAGACCTTGCTTTTCTGTTCTGGCGTAACCTGCTTATCGAGATCGACGATGGTTTTTTCGTAAGCCTTCAGGTCATAACGGTAACACTGCGGCAGTATCTCATCGGCATAGCCGCCATTCAGCCAGGCCGGCCAGTCCTGCAGGTACTGTTCCTTGCTCCAGGGATAGATGCTTGGCGCCCATGATACGATGTAGCTCTTCTTCTCAGCCTTTATCCTGCTGTACAGGTCTTTGATATAGGCGTTCAGCTTATCGGCCCGCCATTGCAGCCAGGCTGCGTTCTTAGAATCGGCAGGAGGGCTGGCGCCATTATTTTCCTTTGCATAAAGCGATTTTGTATAGTCGTCGTAACCGCCTTCACTCGGCATGGCCGGCAGGCGGTCGTCGCCCTGTACACCATCTGCGTCATAGCGTCGTACAAAATCCAGGACGAGTTCCGTCATGAATTGCTGCACTTCGGGGTGAAGCGAATTCCACCAATAGAATTTGTTCTTCTGGAGCAATCTGCCCTGCGCATCGCGGCCTGCCCAGTGCGGGTATCTTTTGTGCCAGATCGAGCTTGTATCGCCATAATCATAAGCAAAGCCGTATTCGAACCAGGCTATTACCTTCATCCCGGCCTCGTGCCCCTGTGCAATGATTTCTTTAATGGGATCGAAGCCTTTATAGAGTGTATCCTGCCTTATGCCAATGTATTTTTCCACCACCGGGCTCGGGTACATGGTCACGCCCTTGTTCCAGGTAACCACATAGATCGTGTTCAGTCCAAATTGTTTGCAGCGTTCGATCGTCTCAGCGATCTTTTCTTTAGAGGTGAGCGCGTCGCTGGCAACATTCGTTACCCAGGTGCCTCTTACCGGCACAGCTTCGGCAGGCTGCGTTTTTCGCTGTGCGCTGCAGGAAAGAACAAGAAATAGAATGCAGATGCTGAATGCTTGTTTCATCGTCATAGTTGTGATTGTTTGTACTCCTGGTATCGGTTATATAGATGGTGTGCTTGTATATAGGCGCTTTGCGGACTCATGAAATGAGAGAACTCGAAGGTGATGGCCTTATCGTATCCGCAGCGTTTGGCAGCCTCCAGCTTAAGGCGCAGCTTCTCGAATTTGATGGGAAAGAACTTGATGGGCATATCACGGTCGAAGCTTTCGGCATTGGTCCAGCATTGCATGCCATACTGGTCGGCCAGGGCTTTGTTAACCGTGAAGAAGGCATCGAGCTCCGTATAGTCGATATGGCCGTCCTGGAAGGCAACCGCATCCACGGCGCCCTGCATGCCATGAAAGATCTCGCGCCATTCGCGCTGGTGTTCATCGAAGGATACGGCATCTTTTTTTGTAAGCTCTACTGAGGCGGCTAGGACGGCTTTTTTACCATCGATCCAGGGTGAAATGAAGGTGGGCAAACCGCTGCTTACTTCCTTGCATTGCAGGCCGAGGGTCCGGAAGGCTTCGGTGGCGCCGATCGTGCGACGGCTGATCTCCATGCTCAGGTACCAGCCTTTAAAGGAGGGGTGGTGGCCATAATGTTTCCAAACCTCTTCGATCACGTATCGATTGTCTTCGATCTCATGGGTGAGATCGCCCGTATCCCAATAGATGCCGCTGTCGTACAGTCCGAAATAAAAGTTCATCCCGTATTTATCGGCCAGCGAGAGAAAGAGCCCAAGCAGGTCTGCGGGTGGACGGAAGCAGCCATGCTTCTCCATCAGGTAAACGGAGGGATAGGTAATGAATTTCCTGTAACCGCTGCGGATCATGATCACGGTATCGATGCCCATGGCTGCCATATGCCTGAAATCCTGGTCCCATTCCTCTGCCCCCCAGTTCTGGTGCGGGATGTCGTGGGATATCTCGTCGATAAAAGTTCCGGTGATCAGCATTATTTCAAATATCCTTTTTCCTGCAAAATTTGTTTCCAGAGCATGTAGCCATAGCCGTTGATATGAAGGCCGTCGTTGGTATACTGCTTATCGAGCTTGCCGGCTTTGTCAAGAAACCTCGTATACAGGTCTACATAGGTCAAACCATTGCTGGCGCAGATCGCTTTCAGGGCTTCATTGATGTACCGCACATGCCCGTCCTTGTTCTGGTGCCTGCTGAATTCCGTGAAATCGGCATTGGTAGGCAGTATGCTTTGTACGTATACTTTTGTTGCAGGCGAAGCCTTGGCTATGCGCCCATAGATCTTTTTGTGGTTGGCGATGATGACGCTGTCAGGGGTGCCTTTTGCTATATCGTTAATGCCGATCATGATGAAGATCTTATCGGGTTTTGAAGAAAGCACTTCATCGAGGCGGGCCAGCACGCCAAAGGTATTATCGCCTGAGATGCCCCTGTTCTTCACCTTGGGGTTCTGCCAGATCTCTGCCCATTCGCCGATATCGGTAATGCTGTTCCCAAGAAAAATGATCTCTCCTTTTGTATCGGGAAGCAGGCGAAACAGGGTTGTCTTTTGCTCGTAATAGGTTGTTTTATAAAAGCTGTCGATGTTGGCCTGTGCGCCGGCCTGTTGTACGGCGGCCGCCAGTAAGGTTATGCAGGCGAGATAGATTCTTTTCATTGGGCAAATTTAGCGTACAGCGCTGCTGGTTTCGGTATCGAGGGCGAGGGCCGGTTCAGGATCATTGACCTTGGCCAGTGGTACGATCCAGGTAACGATAAAGGCCGGGATGGTGGCAATCAGCACCCAAATAAAGAACTCCTTGTAGCCGAGCCTGTCGCTAACAAACCCGCTGATCATGGAAGGGATCATAAAGCCCAGGTTCATCAACCCGCTGCCAAAAGCATAGTGGGCCATCTTGTATTTCCCGGGAGCAATGTTCTGCATCATGAACAGGATGAGGCCCACAAAGCCGAAACCATAGCCAAAATATTCGATGGCTACCGCCGAGCCAATCACATAAACATTCGTGGGCAGGGTGATGGCCAGGAATGCGTAAGCCAGGAAAGGGATGTTGAAGAAACAGCACAGGATCATGAGGGTTTTGCGGCTAAGCCCTTTATTCGAAACAAAATATCCTGAAGCAATGGAGCCCAGCACGAAGGCAATGGCGCCAACCGTGCCATAAAGAATACCTATAGCCTCCGTTGAAAGTCCCAGTCCGCCCTCGGCCCTTTCGGCTTTAAAGAAAAGGGGTGTGATCTTGATGGCCTGTCCTTCGGCAAAACGATAGAACACGATAAAGGCAAGGCTGAACCAGATATGCTTTTTCTGAAAAAACGTAATGATCACGTCTTTCAGCGTTGCCATGCTTTCACCAACCGAATGAACGGCTGTCGTTTTTCCACCCGAAGGCAGCACACGCATATTGTAAAGCCCGAGAATGATCATGATGGCCGCATAACCGAACATCACCACCATCCAGGCATTGGTAATGCCGATCCTTTCCTCAAGCTTTCCCGCTGCAAAAACGAGCACGCCCCCGGATACCACTTTGGCAATATTATAAAATGCGCCCTGCCAGCCTACATATTGTGCCTGCTGTTTCTCGTTAAGCTCATTGAGGTAAACACCGTCTGCAGCCGTATCGTGCGTAGAGGCGCTAAAGGCGATAATGGCGAGAACAGCAATTGAAACGGCAAAGAAGCTGTCTAGCTGCAGGCTCAGGCCCACAAGGCCGAAAAGCACGCCTGTAAAGATCTGCGTGGTGTAAACAAAGAATTTCTTGGTCTTGAACATTTCCAAAAAAGGTCCCCAGAGTGGTTTGAGCGTCCATGGCAGCATAATGAGCGAGGTCCAGAAGGCAATTTGTGAATCGCTGATGCCCATGTTCTTGTACATGATGGAAGAGGCCGCTGCCAGGGCTACAAAGGGCAGACCCATGGCAAACCAGGTGGTAGGGATCCAGGAAATAGGATGTTTTTTGGGGGATTCGCGTTTAAGCACAACGTTAGATTGGTGAGAAATGGAAATACGGTTGAAGTTAATTAAATAATTTAAAAACTATTTGATCATTAAGTATTTTTTTTATTAAGTTGCATA
>DASTPZ010000239.1:0-10481 GCA_035761965.1 Flavisolibacter sp.
CTGCACCATCACAAGGACCACGACCGTAGGTTTAACCAACAATCTTGTAGTAACCCCGGCGGATGATAAGGTGATCTGTGAAGGCCTGAATGTAAAGCTTGAGCCCCAGACCAATGCCACGCAATTTGTGTGGTCGCCTGCCGCTACATTGAGCAGCACCAGCATAAGAGAGCCGATAGCAACACCTGTCACTACCACCGAATACGTGGTGGAGACGATCCTGGGCCGCTGCAGGTCTACCGATACGATCGTTGTGAACGTATTGCCCGCGCCAATACCTAATGGCGGTGCTGATGGCGACATCTGCTATGGACAGACCTTCCAGCTCCAGGGAAGCGGGGGCGTAAGCTATGAATGGACTCCTTCCGTGTTCCTGAACTTCAGCAATACACCCGACCCCGTGGTAACGCCCGACAAAACAACGCAGTATGCGCTTCATGTGGTAGATGCCAATGGTTGCCGCTCGCTCCAGCCGGATCTGGTGAACGTATTCGTAACGCCGCCGATCGTGGTGAAGATCAGCCGCGACACCGTGGTGGCCATGGGCGATGTGATGCAGATCAGTGCTTCCTCCGTTGCAACCGATTACAGCTGGTCGCCTTCTTTTGGTCTCAGCAATGCCAATAGTCCTAATCCTATCGTAAGTATTTCCGGTGACATCACCTATACGGTGGTAGCCACGACCAGCGCGGGCTGCAAAGGCGAGGCTTCCGTAACGCTGAAAGTATACGATGGCCCGGAGATATACATGGCAACGGCATTTACGCCCAATGGCGATGGCAAGAACGATCTGTTCAAGCCATTCCCTGTCGGTATCAAGCACTATACCTATTTCAGGGTGTTCAACCGTTGGGGACAAATGATCTATTCCACCACCAGCTTTAACCAGGGTTGGGATGGCAAGGTGAATGGCATACTGCAGCCTACCGATACTTACATCTGGATCGTGGAAGGTATAACCAAGGATGACAAAAAGATCACGAAAAGAGGAACAGTCACTCTCATACGATAGTATGGGCAAGGTTCTGAAGAGTCCTGATCCTGCTTGAATATTATATCAATGCCTGCCGCAAGCAATTTGACCGGCAGGCATTTTTATTGGAAAGGGGGGTAGGCTGATTCTGTGGCGTATTGCAAAAACGCGCTGGCAAAGATTCCCCCGGTATTCCCGTCCTGTTAGGCAGAGGTAACGTACATTTGCCACCGTCAATAAAAAAATATATGGTTGATGTAATTCTGGGACTGCAATGGGGCGATGAGGGAAAGGGAAAGATCGTGGATTATTTTGCGTCCAACTATGATGTGATCGCCCGCTTCCAGGGTGGCCCAAATGCAGGTCATACCCTGTATGTAGGCGAGGAGAATAAAAAAATAGTGCTTCACCAGATACCTTCGGGAGTTTTTCATCCCGGTGTGGTCAACCTCATTGGGAATGGCGTAGTGCTTGACCCGGTAACGCTCAGGAAGGAGGCGGACAAGGTAGCCGAATTCGGGGTAGACCTCAAGCGTAACCTGTTTATTGCCGAAAGGACGCACCTTATCCTGCCAACGCACAGGGCGCTGGATAAGGCGGCAGAGCTTTCGAAGGGCCACGACAAGATCGGCTCGACCCTTAAGGGTATAGGTCCTGCCTACATGGACAAAACGGGACGCAATGGCCTGCGTGTAGGCGACCTGCTGCAAAAGAACTTCACTACTTCCTATATAAAGCTGAGGCTCAAGCACCAAAAGCTGTTGGATAATTTCAATTTTGGAGAAGATATCTCAGTCTGGGAGGAAGAATTTTTCGAGGCCATAGAATTCCTTAGAACACTGAACATCGTCAATGGCGAATATTTTGTGAACCGCAAAATCAGCGAAGGAAAAAAAGTGCTGGCCGAAGGCGCACAGGGCAGCATGCTCGATATCGATTTTGGCACATTCCCTTTTGTTACTTCAAGCAATACCATATCTGCAGGGGTATGTAACGGCCTGGGTGTGGCACCGCAAAAGATAAAAGAGGTGATCGGTGTGAGCAAGGCCTATTGCACGCGGGTGGGCGGCGGACCTTTCCCTACAGAGCTGGAGGACGAAACAGGTGAAAAGCTGCGTGCTGTTGGAAGTGAGTTTGGCGCTACAACCGGGCGTCCGCGCCGTTGCGGCTGGATGGACCTCGTTGCGCTTCAATATGCCTGCATGCTGAATGGCGTAACCCAGGTTGTTATGACAAAAGCAGATGTGCTGGATGCTTTCGACGAATTGAAGATCTGCACTTCCTATAAGGTAAACGGAGAGCAAACGGACGAGATACCCTTCCAGATGAACAATGCCCCGATAGAGCCGGTTTATAAGTCTTTCCCGGGCTGGATGACGGAAACCTCGCAAATCAAGGACCCCGCCGGTCTACCCGGGGCTATGAAGACCTATATCGAATTTATCAACAATAACCTGAGCGCGGGTGTGCGGTATATTTCCAATGGCCCGGGCCGAGACCAGATCGTAAAAGTCTGATCAGCAAAATGCCGGGCAGGTAAAAAAAGTTTTTTCAAAATTTGGCGAATTAAAATCTAAGAACAAAATTTACAGCGTAATCCTGATTTGTTATGGCAGTAATTCTAGTTGAGGAGCTTACCTCTGAAAAATCATTGACCGAAACATTAATTGCACAGGCCAAGAGAACGGCTTCCAAACCGAAGAAGGAAGAGGAAGACGATATCGACGCGGATGACGATGAGGTGGCTCCGAAAAAAGCATCCAAAAAATCAAAGGATGAGGATGACGAGGAAGACGACGAGGATGAAGCCGATGACGATTGGGATGCAAAAGATGAAGACGATGAATGGGATCCTGATTTCGAGGAGTTCGACCTGCCGAAGTCAAAAAAAGGAAAAAGCGGAAAAGGGGAGGATGAAGATGATTTTAAAGTCGATGAAGAGTTCAAAGACGACATGGACCTTTTTAACGACAGCGGATTCGATGACGACGAAGAAGATTATTAAACTTACCCCTAATACCTGACCCCTGGCCAACTGCAGCTATCCTGTAGACGATCCGGTACGGTTAAAACAAAAAATGTTGAACTGGGCCAACCGGTTCAACATTTTTTGCTTTCTGGATAACCAGGATTATTCGATGCAGCACCATTACCACGACTGCCTGCTGGCAGCCGGTGCGGTAAATTTCACCAGCTCTTCCAACCCGGCAGATATCGATGCCTTCCTCGGCCATCATTGGGCATTTGGGCACCTTTCCTATGCTTTAAAGGAAGTACTTCACCAGCAACCTTCCGCAAAAGAAGATAAGATAGGCTTTCCGCCGTTTTTCTTTTTTCATCCCGCCGTTCTATGCCAGCTGCAGGGAACCCGTCTTTCTATTACCGCAGCCGATCCAGCAGCTGTATACAGCGAAATTGAGCAAACGCCTGCCCCGGAGCTGCAGCCCTTGCAGCCTTTGACCATACTGCCCAAACTTGACAGGGATGCCTATTTAGAGAAGGTCGCTGCATTACAGCAGCATATCAGGAGAGGCGACTGTTATGAGATCAATTTCTGCCAGGAATTTTTTGCAGAGGGAGCGGAGATCGACCCACTGACAGCCTTTCAACGACTGACCGCAGTTTCTCCTACGCCCTTCTCCGCGCTCTATAAACTCGATTCGCTTTACCTGGTCTGTGCCAGCCCGGAGCGCTTCCTGTTGAAAAGAGACGATCAACTCTATTCACAGCCAATGAAGGGTACGATAAAAAGAGACCTGCAAGACAGCGGGAGAGACCGGCAGCTGAAAGAAATGCTTTACCAAAGCGCTAAAGACCGCGCTGAGAATGTAATGGTGGTAGACCTTGTAAGGAACGACCTGTCGAGGATCTGCACAGACGGGTCGGTAAGGGTGAACGAGCTTTACGGCATTTACAGCTATCCGAAGGTTCACCAGATGATCTCCACTGTAAGCGGTCAGCTTCGGCCTGGGACGCCGTTCTCGGAGATTCTTTCGGCTACCTTTCCCATGGGCTCTATGACCGGGGCACCCAAGCACAGGGTAATGGAGCTGATCGAAGCATACGAGCCCTCAGCAAGAGGTATATTTTCAGGATCGGTGGGTTATATAGATCCACAGGGCAATTTCGATTTCAATGTGGTGATCCGCAGCATCATGTACAACGCTTCTGCAAAATACCTTTCTTACCAGGTAGGATCGGGCATCACTGTTTACAGCGACCCGGTACAGGAATGGGAAGAGTGCCTGCTCAAGGGTGAGGCCATCCGCGAGGTACTGGAAGGCAGCCAGCCTTATCTGCAGAATGGTGCCAGCAGATAGGTTAACCGAAAACCGGATCCGCGAAACCCGGGCAAAAAAAATGGTTGATGAAAACAGCGGGTACCGTCTTCATCAACCATCGACTATTTAAGTCTTATCTCATTTCCATCATCAGCCTTACCGACTGCTCGAGTATCTGGGGCTTATTGGCCTGGAAAAGCGTCATTTTGTTATCAGGCAGCCTGAGCTCATAGCTGCCATTGGCAGAGAGCTGTCTGTCGAAGTCAGGATTAAGCTTCCTGAACTCGTTGGCATCCATGGCTATGGTCTGTGTAATAGCCTGTGAATTGTACTTGCCGGTAACCTTCATGGTAGTGGTATTGGCCGGCGCATCGGTGATATTGACTGTAGAAACCATCAGCGCCTCTGTTTCATTCTTTGTGAGCGTTGTAAGACCTGCATTGCCTTCCATGATATAGTGAGTGGCAATGAACTTTTTTACATGATTTCTGGATTCGGCGGGAAGATGATACTGCAGATCCCAGAAATTGCGGCTGCCGCTTTTGCGGATGGCAGCATTTACATTGCCTGGGCCTCCATTGTAAGCAGCGATCACCAGCAGCCAATCGCTGTAAATCTCATAAAGATCGGAGAGGTAACGGGCTGCAGCCTTGGTGCTCTTGTTAAAATCTCTTCTTTCATCAACGGAACGGTTCACCTTGAGGCCAAGGTCTCTGGCGGTGCCGGCCATAAACTGCCAGGGGCCTGCTGCGCCAACCCTGGAGGTAGCCGAAGTTTTGAGATCTGATTCAATCACTGCCAGGTACTTAAGTTCAACCGGCAGGGCGTGGCTGAGAAAAATAGTATTGATCTTGTCAAAAAAGGGTTTACCCCAGTCTTTCATCTTTTCAAGCCTGCTTCCTTCTGTTTCCATATAGTCCTGTACAAAGCTTACCGCTTTGGGATTCAGCTTGGCACCATTCACGCCAATGGATGTCTCAGATTCAAACAGGTCCTTAAAAGCATCTTTGGGGTCTGAACGCTCTGCTTCCTTTATGGAAGAGTCTTTGATTGCAACTTTGTCTGAGGGTGCACCAGCTTGCTGAGGGGTGGTTTCTGCATAACCTTCAAGATTGAGGCAGAAGAGGCTGGTGGCTAACAATAAAAGTTTGTTCATCACAAAATTTTTAAGGGTGAGGGTCAAATCGCACGGGTTCCTTACTGGCCTTTATTGTTGCATCAGTTGATGCGAAAAGCGTAGCAAAGATACCTCATCTTGTGGAGAACACAGGACTTGTAATCCAAAAGGAAGGTTATAGGAATGTTTAAATAATGGTAAACTGATCGCAGGAATACCGACGAGGTTGGCAAAAACAGTAAAGATATCGGCCATGTACATAGCTACCGGATCCTTGTTCAGCTCGCCTTTTTTGGATGCAGTTAAAGGCGCATTGGGTGCAAGCAAAAAATCGAACTGGTTGAAAATCAATTTTGTCTGCTGCAGCAGCTGGGCTCTAACTTGTTGGGCTTTAGTAAAATAGGCATCAAAATAGCCAGTGCTCAGCACAAATGTGCCGAGCATGATCCTTCTTTTTACTTCTTTTCCGAACCCCTCGGTGCGGTTGTGCCGGTAAAAAAAATCAAGGTTTTCCGCAGGTTTAGCAGAACGATAACCAAACCTGGCACCATCGTACCTGGCCAGGTTGGAAGAGGCTTCGGCCGTGGTGAGAATATAATAGGCCGGAACAATATAATCGGTCAGTGAAAAATGTACAGGGGTAACGCTATGGCCTTTCGCTTGCAGCCCGGCAATGAAATCCTGCAGTTGTTTCCTTATTTCAGGATCCATTGATGGATGATTGATCCATTCAGGGAAGTAGGCAAGACGGTAAGAGTCTTTGTCAATACCATTCTTAAAGCTCCCGGGGGGTTGGCTCATGGCCGTGCTGTCAAAATCGTCAGGTCCTGCAATGGCTTCGAGAACGATGGCTGCGTCTTGAACAGAGCCGGCGAGCACACCGATCTGGTCGAAAGAGGAGCCATAGGCAATAAGGCCGTGCCTGGATACGCGGCCGTAACCCGGCTTCAGGCCAACTACCCCGCAGAAATCGGCTGGCAGCCTCACAGAGCCGCCTGTGTCGCTTCCCAGTGCAGCCATGCAAAGACCGGCTTTTACGGCAACTGCGCTTCCTCCCGAAGAGCCACCGGGCACGCGGGTTTTATCTACCGGGTTGAGCACCGGGCCATAGGCCGAATTCTCGTTGGTTGAGCCCATGCCAAATTCATCGCAGTTCTGCCTGCCAATGATAATGGCACCCTCGCTCAGCAATCTTTCAACGGCCGTTGCAGAATAAACGGAGGTAAACCCACCAAGCATTTTTGAGCCAGCGGTTACCTTATGGTCTTTGTAGCAAATATTATCCTTGATGCCGATAACCACGCCATGAAGGCTCCCGGAGCGGGAAGGCATGGCATCCAGCAGGGCAGCCCTTTCAAGGGCCTCCCGTGCAAAGACTTCCAGGTAACAGTTGAGATCACGCTGTGCTTCAATAGCAGAAAGATAGTGCTGTACAGCCTGTACACACGTAAAGCTGCCGGCCGAAAGACCGGCATGGTATTGATCGATGGAGGAAAAAGAAAACAAGCTGACCCTGACAGGCTAGGAATGAATAATCAGGATTGGGGAGAGGAGGGCGCTTTTTTATCCTTTTCACTAATGCCTTCTTCGATCTCCTTGCGCACGTTGCTCTTTGCATCGTTGAACTCACGGATGCCGCGGCCCAGGCCACGCATCAGCTCAGGAATCTTTCTTCCGCCAAAAAGAAGCAGCACGATCACGAGGATAATCAGGATTTCGTTAAAACCTAGGGGACCCATAAAGTGGATTTATTGAATGAACGATTAAGAAGCAAAGGTATTGCAAATAAGCACTGGCACAAGAAGGCTGGGGAATTATTTAAATAAAAAAGCGCTCCGGTGACCGGAACGCTTCTGAATAATTTGCTGAACCCTTATGCTGTTTCCAGCGCTCTTTTCTTTTCCTGGATCCTTGCGCTCTTACCGCTGCGCTCACGCTGGTAGTAAAGCTTGGCACGGCGAACGCGGCCGGATTTGTTCAGGATGATAGAGTCAATATTGGGGGAATAGATCGGGAAAAGCCTTTCAACACCCACACCATCAGAGATTTTACGAACGGTAAAGGTAACCGTATTGCCTTCGCCCTGTAATTTGATCACATCTCCACGGAAGGACTGGATCCTTTCCTTGTTACCTTCAATGATCTTATAGTTAACAGTGATATTATCACCGGCTTTGAACTTGGGGAAGTCTTTTTTGCTCGTCAGTTGTTCATGCACGTAGGCAACGGCAGCGTTCATAACACAAAATTTAGGAGGGCAAAGGTAGTGAGGATGCAGGGAAGTACCAAATTTTTTACCCTCCTGCCATGTAATGATGGGTTTCTTAACATAAAGAAGCGGGATGAATCCCCTTATTCCCGCCCTGCTGCTCTTTAGCCGGCACGGCCATCGGTCTTCATCCCGCCTTTGCGCTTGATATTCTTTTATTACCTGGCTACGTTCACTGCCCTTTTCTCGCGGATAACAGTCACCTTGATCTGGCCCGGGAAGGTCATTTCCGTCTGGATCTTCTGGGCGATCTCAAAGGAGAGCTTTTCGCTTTCCTGGTCGGTAACCTTGTCGGCTTCAACGATTACGCGGAGCTCGCGGCCGGCCTGTATGGCATAGGCTTTCTCAACGCCATTATAGGATTGGGCCAGGTTTTCCAGGTCTTTTATCCGCTGCAGGTATTGCTGCATGATCTCCCTTCTCGCTCCGGGGCGGGCGCCGCTGATCGCATCGCAGGCCTGCACAATAGGAGAGATCACGTATTGCATTTCCATTTCATCGTGGTGGGCTCCGATGGCATTGACGATCGCGGGCTGCTCACCGTATTTTTCAGCCAGCTTGGCTCCCAGCAGGGCATGGCTCAGCTCGGTTTCTTCGTCGGGCACTTTTCCAATATCGTGCAGCAGGCCGGCGCGTTTGGCCAGCTTTGGATTAAGGCCAAGCTCAGAGGCCATAATGGCGCAGAGGTTGGCCACTTCACGGCTGTGCATCAGCAGGTTTTGACCATAAGAAGAGCGGAAGCGCATCTTGCCTACCATGCGCACCAGCTCTTTGTGCAGTCCATGAATGCCAAGCTCGATCACGGTCCTTTCGCCGATCTCCATTACCTGCTCTTCGAGCTGGCGGCGGGTTTTTTCCACCACCTCCTCGATGCGGGCCGGGTGGATCCGGCCATCGGTAACCAGGCGCTGAAGGCTGAGCCTGGCGATCTCCCTGCGCAGGGGATCAAAGCAGGAAAGAATAATCGCTTCAGGTGTGTCGTCTACGATCAGGTCCACACCGGTTGCCGCTTCAATTGCACGTATGTTCCTGCCCTCGCGACCGATGATCTGGCCTTTGATCTCATCGCTTTCAAGGTTGAATACGGTGATGGCATTCTCTATGGCCTGCTCGGCAGCAGTGCGTTGAA
Source organism: Flavisolibacter sp. (assembly GCA_035761965.1). Taxonomy (GTDB): domain Bacteria; phylum Bacteroidota; class Bacteroidia; order Chitinophagales; family Chitinophagaceae; genus Flavisolibacter. The sequence goes on from DASTPZ010000239.1 coordinate 8,770, forward strand.
TGCTCTGTATGATGATCTTGCGGGCTTCCTTGTTTGCTTTTTGCTTTGCTTCGTCGATGATCTCCTGTTGCAGGCCAATGGCGCGGCTTTGAGCTTCACCCTTGAGGCTTTCCACCAGTTGGTTCCTGGCTTCATCGGCAGTAAGACCCGAAAGCTTTTCAAGGCGGCGTGTATGCTCTTCCTGGTGCTTTTCCAGCTCGGCCTGCTTGAGGTTCACCACGTCCATCTGGCGGTTGAGGTTCTGCTTGATGGCATCATTCTCTTTGATCTGGCGCTCGAGCTGTTCTGTTTTTTGATTAAGGCTCAGCTCTTTCTGCTTCAGGCGGTTCTCACCTTCACCCACCTTGCGGTTGCGTTCCAGCACCTCGCGCTCATGCTCGGCTTTCAGTTGAACAAACCTTTCCTTGGCAGCAAGCTCTTTTTCCTTGCGAACGGTCTCGGCCCTCAGCTCTGCTTCCTTGATCAATGATTGCGCCTGTAATTCGGCTTCTTCTATTTTCTTGCGGGTGTCTTTGGCGAAAATGAGCTTACCCACTACAATGCCTACGAGTAAGGCAGCTACAGCTACAATGAGTGTAATTATGTTGAGATCCATTTCTCAGTGTTTTAAAAATTTGATGGTTGATAACGATCATTGATTCGTCTGGCCTCTTTTCAGTGGCAGGTGGGCGAAGATACAAAACGGGACGTATTTCAAGGACAAACTGATGAATGAGGGCAGGAGGGGATTGAGACCGGGCGGCTAAACGGGAGAAAGACACTGCCGGAGGCTTCCGGAGGTGCTAACGCTCGCCTTCCAATGCACCGTCGATCAGCTTTTCCAGGGTTTGAAGCCGGGTGCTTACATTATCGAGGTTCACCTGGTTTGAAATGGCAGCGTTCTGCTCGGTAGCAAACCAAACAAGCACCATGGCAATATAGTCCTGCATATCCTTGCCGGCAAACTGGGTCTTGAATTCAAGTAGCTTGTCGTTGATGGTCTTGACCGTTTTCCGCACGACCTCTTCGTCGGCCGGACTGATCTTTACCCTGTAGTTACGGTCGCCGATCACGAGGTTGAGCGGTATGAGGTTATTCATGAAAAAAACTGGTTTTAATCGAAGGCATTCCAGGGCTTGCCTACTGGCTCAGGAAGGCAATGCACTTGTCGATCTCCTTCAGATATTGGTTGATCTTTTTTTCAAATTCTTTTTTGTCGCTTTCCGGCATTTCTCCGGCCGAGATCCGCATGATGCTTACCTGCTGCTGCAGCCTGTCCATATCATGCCGGTTGGCCATTTCACGGCTCCTGGCTTCGGAAAGCTCCACCCGCAGCCTTTCGTTCTCGCGTTGCAAACGGGAATATTGCTTCAGCAAGAGCTGCAGCTTGTCGTTTAGTATGTTGAACTGTTCATCAACAGACATGGCCCTTATTTGCGGATTTCTGCATTCAACTCTTTTTCAAGCGTGGTCATGATCTTAGTCATCCAGCCGTCGATCTCCTTGTCGGTAAGTGTCTTTTCTTCATCAAGAAAAGTGAAATTGATGGCCAGGGACTTTTTCCCGGCACCCAGCTTTTCACTTTCAAAAACATCGAATAACCTGATGTCTGTAAGCTTGCCCAGCCTGAGCTTCCCGATCTGGTCCTTTATCTGTCCATAGTTCATGGCAGTTGGTACGACCAGGGCAAGATCCCTTTCTACCGTAGGGAAGCGTGCAATCTCCCTGAACTG
>DASTPZ010000240.1:0-24070 GCA_035761965.1 Flavisolibacter sp.
ATGATTCGCTTCCTCCCGGCATCGTGGTAAAGCAGGTGCCTGAAGCAGACCAGGTGGTAAAGGTGAACCGTACAGTGTACGTGGTGATCAACCGTTTTGTTCCGCCGGACATTGCCATGCCCAACCTGATCGGGTACAGTCTCCGCAATGCGGAAATGACCCTCAGGAATATGGGCCTCCGGCTTGGCGATACTTCTTCAAGGCCCGATTTTGCCAAGAACTCCGTGCTGGAGCAGTTGTACAATGGAAGCCAGATCAAGCCAGGGGACAAGATAAAGGTCGGGAGCAAAATAGACCTTGTACTGGCGAGCGGATTGGGTAACGAGGATATGAAGGTGCCGGACCTGATCGGTAAATCATTTGCCGAAGCAAAGGCCACGCTGGATGCCTATGGCCTTACCCTCGGTGTTCCCATTCCCGACCCGGATGTGAGAGATACCTCTAATGCCTTTGTTTACTGGCAAAGCCCGCAACCCAAAACCGAAGATGGCGTACAGATCAGGATCAGGCCGGGACAGATGATCGACCTGAGGCTGAGTGTAAAGCCTCCTGTAAGGGACACGACCCAGGCCCTTCCCCCATCAGACCAGGAATAAATTTTATCATGAAGAATATTACCGTAGAAGAGCTCAAGCAAAAGATTGATAGCGGTGAAAAGATCAACCTGATCGACTGCCGCGAGCCGCATGAATATGCAGAGTCCAATCTTGGCGGCCGCCTCATTCCTCTTGGAAAGATCCAAACCATGCAGGTAGAAGAGCTGGAAGATCTTAAAGATGAGGAGCTGATCGTGCATTGCCGCAGTGGCAAGCGCAGCATGATGGCCTGTATGGTGCTCGACCAGCTTGGCTTTACCAATACGTACAACGTGGTGGGTGGCATTCTCGAATGGCAGGAGAAGTTTGGAAATAAATAGCCCCTGCCACTGCCTGATTTAGGTAAAGACGCCTGCTCTCCGCAGCAGAACGGAATGATAAGAGCGATAACATCGGAGAGGCAGGTTCTGCCCACCTCTCTGATGTTGAGCTGGGCTTTAGAAACGCAGGTTAATCCCCGTCATCCAATTGATGCCTGCCATTGGATAATAATAGTTCTCCGTGGTGAATGCACCATTGTAAATATAGCTGAAGGTATAACCATTGGCTTCATACTTCCGGTTTAGAATATTGTTCACCTGCACGATGAAGTCTGCATTCTTCAGCCACCCTTTTCCCTTTGAGTAGATCAGTCTCAGGTCCTGGACAAAATAAGCATCCAGCTTCCGCTCTTCACTGCCGGTATTGTCGAGGTACTGCTCGCTAACATATTTGCTGAGCAGGTCTACAGACAAAGCTTTTACGGGCGCCAGGGTTACTGTAGCCGCGCCCGTTATTGCGGGTGAGAAGGAGATATCGCTTTCGGGATAGAATTTTGATTGCTGCCCGCCGTTGTCGTAGTCATCGATGTATTCGGTGAAATCGCTGATCCTGTTGCGGCTCAGGGTCAGGTTTGCCGAAGCACGGAGCCAGCTGTTCACTACCGCAGAGCCTTGCAGCTCAATACCAAGACGGTAGCTTTTGGGAATGTTCGTGCGGGTATAGGCGCCTACATCATTGATCTTGCCCGAAAGCACAAGCTGGTCCCTGTAAAGCATATAGTATAGATTCGCCCCCCAGCTGCTGCGTGCGGTTTTATATTCCAGTCCTGCCTCGGTATCATATAGTCTTTCCGGTTTTGGCTGCTGCCGCTGGCCTGCTTCAAAATCATCCCTGTTGGGCTCTTTGTTCCCGATGCTGTAAGAGGCATATGCCAGCCAGCTGCCGCGGTGATAGCTAAGTCCGAGCTTTGGATTGAAGAAATGATAGCTATTGCGGATAAAGAGGTTCGGGTTATTCCTGAAGCCGTCCAGGTCATAACTCAGTCCGCGGTATTGCATATCGGCAAAGACCTGGAGCGTGGCACTCAGGTTCTGCTGCCATTTTGCATAGAGGTTAAGATCGGTCTTGTAAGCATCGGTGCGGTACCACTCATTGCGGGCGGTAAGCCTTTGCGAAGCCCAGATCACCTCACCAAAATGATCGCCGTCGTAACGGGTAAGCGCCCCGCCAAGCACCAGTCCAGTCTTGTCTCCGTTGAACTGCAATGAAAATGTATTGCCGTAGAAATAGTTATCAAGCCAAAGCCGCCTTACGAGGTCGGTGGTAAAAATGGTATCACGCCCTTTTGTGGCATAGGGGAGGTTGTAATCGGCATAATCCTGTTCTGCCTTGTATTGTTCGTAATAGCCTCTTCCTCTCGTAAGAAAAAACGCGGTGTTAAAGCTGAGCCGGGAGGAAAAGCGCCTGGTCAGAAAAAGCTGGTAATGATCCTGCTGGTAATTGTCTACCTCGTTGTCATAAGGTTCTCCCGGCTTTTCCATGCCTGAATAGTTGACCGTCCTGTTTGTTTTCAGATCGGCTTCGGATACGCCGTTCCAGGCCTGGTAGGTTTTTTCTTTCCCGGAAAAAATATTCAGGCGCAGATCCGTTTTCCCGGAAAGGTAGGCGGTTGAAAAATAAAATGATTTGAGGTCGCTGCTTGCCCGATCGATATAGCCATCGCTGCTGATCCTTGACAACCTGATATCGGTTGTGATATGTCCGTTTATAAGTCCGCTGCCGGCCATCACCGTATTCTTCCAGGTATTGAAGGAGCCATAGCTGTTGTTGATGGCGGCATAAGGTTCCCGGTTAACCTCATTGGTGCTCAGGTTGATCGTCGCCCCGAAAGCGCCGGCACCATTAGTGGAGGTGCCTACGCCGCGCTGCACCTGTATGCTGCTGACGGAAGAGGCAAAATCAGGCAGGTTCACGAAAAAGCTGCCCTGGCTTTCGGCATCATTGTAAGGAATGCCATTGAGCGTGATATTGATGCGGGTAGCGTCGGTTCCGCGGATGCGGATTCCTGTATAACCCACACCGTTACCTGCATCGGAACTGGCTACCACGGAGGGTGTTTGGTTGAGCAGAAAGGGGAGATCCTGCCCGAGATTCTGACGGGCGATCTCTTTTTTGCCAATATTGGTCTTGGCGAATGGAGCTGTGGCCGAAGCCCTTACCGCCCTGACCTCTACCGGGTCGAGCGTGCTGCTGTCTTTCCCTTCCTGGGTATAGGCAGACAAAGAGAGCGTAGAAACTAAAACGATAGCAATCCTTTTCATTTTTCAATGATTTTTAAAATGAAAGGGAAAATGCTTGGTGGAGAAAACTGTCTGGATTTCCGTGCCGCCTCGAAAAGATCCACTGATGGCTGGCTACTGCAAAAATCCAAAGCCTCCCTGCGCAGGCATTACCCTGATCAGGTTCTACGGGTATGATCTCAGCCTCCTTGAGGAAGCACCCCGGTAAACACTGAAGTTGACGGTGCAAAATTATGCAGGATTTTTTCGAAAACCTGTAACCTTTTTTTAACCCGTCCGTCATATGCCAAATTCCTCATATGAAACAGGTTATTTTGTTCCTGCTCTTCTATTTCATCATTAAGGCCGGATTGGCACAAAAGACCATCCATGATCCTAATGTGGCTGCAAGGACGGTCGGTAGCTTTCATGCCATCGAGGTTTCAAGCGGTATCGATCTTTATATCAGCAGTGGTACCGAAGCCGTTGCAGTAAGTGCCAAGGATGCCGAGTCGAGGGATCATATCAAAACCGAGGTGCGGGACGGGGTCCTTTACATCAGCTATGAGTGGAAGGATAGCTGGAAAAACGTCTACCGTGGTAACAGCAAGGCATTGAAGGCCTATGTTTCAATCAGCCGGCTGGACAGGCTGTCGGCGGCAGGCGGATCTGATGTTGTAGCAGAAGGAACAATAAACGTCAACGATCTGAAGCTGGAGATATCTGGTGGGTCGGAGTTTACGGGAGTGATAGAGGCAAACAGCCTGATAGTAGAACAAAGCGGTGGCTCGGATGTAAACATCAGTGGCAAGGCAGCCAAGCTTCGCATTGATGCCAGTGGCGGCAGCGATTTTGAAGGCTATGGCCTGATCGCCGGGCAGTCGGAAGTAGTTGCCAGCGGCGGAAGCGATATATCGATTACCGTTACGGACGAAATATCCGCGGAGGCGAGCGGCGGCAGCGATATCACCTGGAAGGGTTCTGCTTCGGTCAAAAAATCGAAAGCCAGCGGATCGGGAAGCGTGTCTCATAGGTCATAAACAGCGATAAAACACAAGAACAAGCCCGGAATCATCCGGGCTTTTGTCGTGAAGGCTTTACCTCGTTCTCAGCATCGTCCGCCTGTTTGCTATAGTGGCTCAACGGGCAAAGAGCCGGTGTAGTGCTATGGTTTTGAGGTTCTCAGCGATTTTTCTTCCAGGCCTGGACATAAGTTTTTTTCTTGCGCCCTTGCTCCAAAACTTTCCGGCTATGAGAAATCCCGTACCTGCTGCTTTGCTTTCTTTTTTTCTTTTTTGGTCGTTGTGCGGCTTTGCTGCACCGCCCACCGTCAGCAATTTTTCGCCTGCATCGGCAGCCAGCGGCATGACCATTACCATAACCGGAACGAATTTTACAGGCGCAACGGCCGTGAGCTTTGGCGGTACGCCTGCTGCATCGTTTACGGTGATATCGGCCAGCCAGATCACAGCAGTGGTGGGTATTGGTTCGTCCGGGCAGGTCCAGGTTACAACAGCCGAGGGGCCAGCATCCAGGGCAGGCTTCAATTATGTGCCTACATCTGCGGTGATCACAGACTTCGGCGGATACTGGAATTCAAATGCCTCCCTTCCGAATGCAGTAGTGCCTGACAGCTCCCACAACCTTGTTGCCTTTACGTATAATGGCATCACCTATTCCACGGGGGCCAATAATTCCCTGCTTACCGCAAGCAATATCAGTTTCACACCGGGTGTTTTCAGGGCGCTGCCGGTGGCCGGCGTCAGCGGCACCAATCCGGGATCTTCTTCCACCTTTCTTGCATTGGCCAGGAAAGTAGATGGCTCCGCATCAGTCGGCAACACGCCTGCCGTTGCTTCCTATACTGTTAAAACAGCGCTGGTAGACGGCATCAATGGGCTGGACCTTGGTACCGGTGTTACTAACCTGCCTGCGGCTGCCGTCCTTACTTTCCAGATCTATAATATAGATCCGGCCAAGATCAGCGACAGCGAGCCTGATATCATCCTGACACAGATAGCCCAACCGGTTACCGGTAATGATGTGTTCAGCTTTATTGATGGTTCCGGAAACGTAGTGGGCTCTTCGCTTACGCAGGATATGACCCTGCTGCCGCGTTTTGGGAGCTATGACCTGGACCTTTTCAACCTTTCACCCAACACGGCTTACAATACGGCCAGGGCTTACAACATTTCTTTGGCTAACACCAACAGGGAAGTGCGGGTAGCCGCTCTAAGGCTATCAGATTTTAATATAACCGCCGGTAATGTGGCACAGGTAAGAGCACTCAGGATCACGCCCAGCGGTAACAGCGATTATGCATTCATAGCCTACAATGCAAATGCGATCAATCTTCCTCCCAATGTTTCGGTGAATGAAGCGGCCACCAATACCACGGTATGCAGTGGTGGTACCGCCAATTTTGTGGTACTGGCCGCGTCAAGCCTGGGTGGTGCACTTTCTTACACCTGGCAGGAATCGACGAATGGAGGTAGCTCCTGGTCAGCGGTTTCGAATGGCGGAAATTATGCCGGCGTCACCACCAGCCGGCTGTCTGTAGCCAATGCCACCCAGGGTTATCAATACCGGGTGGTGGTGCAGGAAGCAGGCAATAGCAGCCCGGTAACCAGCACAGTGTTCACCATAACCGTGAATGCACCGCCTGCGCCTGGCGCTGTAAGTGTATCAGGCGGATCAACCGTCTGTCTTCATACGCCCGTACAGCTTAGTTCTGCCGTAACCGGTGGCAGCAACCATTATTATCAATGGCAGGGCAATGCCTCCGGCAACTACCAGGACATTGCGGGTGCCAATGCAGCCAATTATTTTCCACCCGTCAACCAAACAGGTACGGTTTCTTACCGCGTGCAGGTATCAAGCGGCAATGGCTGTGGAACGACTACTGCGGCTACACCTGCTTCTGTAACTGTGACCGGTATAGCGGGCATTACACCTGCTGTACGCTGCGGAAGCGGAAGTCTTACGCTTTCCGCCTCCGCCACCTCAGGCACAATTGACTGGTTTGCAGCAGACGCGGGTGGAACGTCGCTCGCAACCAATAACAGCTTTACCACTCCGGTACTGGCGGCGTCCAGGACCTACTATATTGCCTCGAGCGGTTGTGCCTCGGCTCTACGGGTGCCCGTGACCGCGACGGTTCATCCCGTTACCGCGGGCGGCAGCATAACAGGAGGCGGAACAGTTGCAGCAGGCAATAATTCAACAACGCTCAGTCTCAACGGTGCAACCGGCAACGTTATAAAATGGCAGGCATCCACAGATCATTTCAACAGCGTCGTAACCGACCTGGCGCATACAACCAGCCAGCTTACCGTCACTAACCTCACCCAGACCACTCAATACAGGGCCCTGGTGCAAAGCGGCAGCTGTGCTTCGGCTTTCTCTACGGCGGCTACCATTACCGTGAGCGGCACCCTGCCCATCCAGAATACCAGCTTGCGGGCGAGCCGGCAGCCCGACGGCATTCTTGTACAATGGACTGCTTATGACCAGCAGAACACTGCACACTATATCGTTGAGCGATCAACCGATGGACAGTCTTTCACTGCCTTGAAGCAGGTGCAGCCTGTGGGCATCAGCGAGCCTTCACAGGCCTATCAATGGCTGGATGTACAGCCTGTTCGTGGCGACAATTATTACCGCATCCGCGAGGTATTGACAACCGGCGGTCAGGCCTATAGCGCAACCATGCGGCTTGCCTTTGACAAGGTTAACGCCGGTATAGCCCTTTATCCAAATCCGCTCCAGAGTCAGCATGTCAACCTTCATTTGATAAGTCTTGAGCCTGGGCGTTATGCCCTGAGGCTGATCAATGGAATGGGACAGGAAGTAGAGCGTTTAATCATTCAGCATGCAGGCGGATCCCGTATACAGATTCTGACACTTCCTTCAAAAGCCAGGGGTTTGTACAAGGTAGAGCTGAGCAATGACAAGGGTGTGAAAGAAGTAAGCAGTATCCTGGTGCTGTAGATTGATACCGGTAAATACAGCGAACTAAAAAAGGATCGGGAAAGACAAGGCTTTATAGCTCTGCGGTTGATAGCAGTTGGCTGTTTTGACCCCGGCTGCTGTAAAGAATCTTATGATGCCTGTTTGAAAAGACATCAAATGAAAAAAGCCTCCAAAGGAGGCTTTCGTTGCGAAGGGAGGGATCGAACCTCCGACCTTCGGGTTATGAGCCCGACGAGCTACCGCTGCTCTACTTCGCGATGTGGGATGCAAATATACGGGCGTGTATTCTTCCTGCCAAACAATTTTTAATGCGCTATTTTTGCCGGTCAAGATTTAACATTTGTGAAGTCGGGTTTCGTTAACATATTCGGAAGGCCCAATGCAGGCAAAAGCACTTTGCTCAATGCCCTGATGGGAGAAAAGCTGGCCATTGTATCGCCGAAGGTTCAAACGACCAGGCATCGCATCAAGGGCATCCTCACTACCGATGAGTACCAAGTGATCTTTTCAGATACACCAGGCATCATCGATCCCAAGTATAAGCTGCATGAGAAGATGATGATGGCAGTGAAGAGTGCGCTCGAGGACGCCGATCTTGCCTTGCTGCTGGTGGATGTGAATGATGATTGGGAGCAGGCGCATGAGATATTTTCGGCCCTTCGGCTCAGGGTACCTGCACTGGTAGTGATCAATAAGATAGACGGTCACGGTGGGTTGAAGCTCAAGGAAGCCGAGGCTTTTTTTGCCGAAAAGAAATATGCGAAAGAAGTGGTGGCCATATCGGCTCTCAACGGGCAATACGTCGATCAGCTGATTGGCCGTATCCTTAGCTACCTGCCCGAGGGTGAGCCTTTCTTTGCCGAAGACGAGATATCAGATCTGCCTACGAAGTTTTTTGTGGCGGAGATCGTGCGCGAAAAGATCTATTCGCTTTTTGAGGACGAGATACCTTATCATGCTACGGTCATCGTAAATGAGTTCAAGCAAAAGTCCTCACTGATCAAGATCAGGGCCGAGATTATCGTGCAGCGTGAAACGCAAAAAGCGATCATTATCGGCGAGGGAGGAAAGATGATCAAGCAGATCGGTACCCTTGCCAGAAAAGAGATAGAAAAATTCCTGCAGCAGCAGGTATTCCTGGAGCTGTTTGTAAAGGTGCGGTCCAACTGGAGGGGGAACGAATTGTTCCTGAGGGAATATGGGTATTGAGGGCAGGCTGCGGCGGACCAGGCATTGTAAAAGAGTACGGTTATTGCAGCAATAAATAAAATCAATCATTCAACCGCTGAAGGTTATCAGCCGAAGATCATACTTCGGGCCTAACCAAAAGCATACAGACATCTATGGCATTTACAGTAGCAATTGTAGGCAGGCCCAACGTAGGAAAGAGCACGCTTTTTAACAGGCTGCTCGAGCAGCGCAAGGCGATCGTGGAAGATACGCCCGGGGTAACCAGGGACAGGCAGTATGGCGTTTCGGAATGGAATGGCAAGAGCTTTTACGTGATCGATACAGGGGGCTTCGTACCCGATAGCGAGGATATTTTTGAACGCGAGATCAGGAAGCAGGTGGAGGTAGCCGTAGAGGAAGCCAGCACTATTCTTTTTATTACCGATGCTGCTACGGGTATTACCGATCTTGATGATGCCATGGCCGATGTGCTGCGGCGATCTACCAAACCCGTATTCCTGGTGGTGAACAAGGTCGATAACAATGAGCGCCTGCTGGAAGCGGCCGAGTTCTACAGTCTCGGTTTTGAGAAGCTATTTTTCATCTCTTCCATCAGCGGCAGCGGTACGGGAGACCTGCTCGACGAGGTGGCAGCCTTGATAGGAGACGATCTCGAAATCGAAGAGGAGAAGGGGCTGCCTAAGTTCGCCATTATCGGACAACCTAACGTGGGCAAGTCATCCCTGCTTAATGCCCTGATCGGCGAAGAGCGGACCATCGTAAGCGAAATAGCCGGTACTACAAGAGATACGATCCATACCCGCTATAAGCTGTTCCAAAAAGATTTTATCCTCATCGATACCGCGGGAATCAGGCGAAAGACAAAAGTGCATGAAGACCTCGAGTTCTATTCTGTGATCCGCGCCATCAAGGCCATGGATGAAGCAGATGTATGCCTCCTGATGCTCGACGCCGAAAAAGGGATCACTGCCCAGGACCTTAGCATATTCAGTCTTGCCGCACGCAAAGGGAAAGGTGTTGTCGTACTGGTGAACAAATGGGACCTGGTGGAAAAGTCGACCAACACTTCCAGGGATTATGAAAAAATACTGAAGGAAAGAATGGCTCCTTTCAACGATGTGCCCATCCTTTTTATATCGGTCAAGGAAAAAACGAGGATATTCAAAGTGATCGAAACGGCTTTGCAGGTATACGACAACAGGCAGCGCAAGATTTCAACATCCAAGCTTAACGATGTTATCTTAAAGGCCATTGAAGCCTTCCATCCGCCCGTGGTGAGAGGACATCCGGTCAAAATAAAATATATTACGCAACTGCCAACTGTAGTGCCTTCATTTGCATTTTTTTCCAACTATCCCGATGATATCAAAACTCCCTACAAGAACTACCTGGAGAACAAGCTGCGCGAAAACTTCGATTTCACGGGCGTGCCTGTACGTATTTTCTTCAGGAAAAAATAGAAGCGTTGACCAGGGCTGATATTAGCCTCCTGTTGGCAAGTTTTCGTTTTCAAAATTTGGAAATCTCGTTTCAGCTATTACCTTTGCGCCCATTAGTTAACTAAAACCTAAAGTACAATGAAAAAATTCTTAGTAATGTTCGCTATTGCAGGTACACTCGTTGCTTGTAACAACAGCGGCGACAGCACTACCGGCGGTGACACTGCTACAAACGGTGATACTTCAACCATCATCAACAACACCAACGTAACTGGCGACACTTCTACTGGTGCTGGCATCACTGGCGATACTGCTTCTACAGGCATGTCTGCCGACACTACAAAAGCTGCTGGCGACACTACAAAAAAATAAGCCTTACATCTTTATAAGAAAAATCCCCGCAACTGCGGGGATTTTTTTGCTTATAGCTTCATTCGTTGAATGATCCCTTCTATGGATTGTTTAAGCCGGGTATAGGATTCGTTTTGCTGGGCAATAAAAATATTGTCTTCCAGCTTGCCTACCACGGCTTCCATTTCTGCTTCATTGTTATAAACCATTAATCTAAACTCGCTTTGGTAGTCCTTCGCTCGCGATTCGTAGATATTCTTTACCATCCATTGTTTTATGTCGAGGGTTTTCAGAAGCAGCGTTTTCAGTGTTTTTTCATCCAGTCCTCCTGGTTGGAGGCGGAGTTGCTGGAGCAGGGAGGCATAGGCATGTTCCCGCTTTTGGGTTTTGTATGCCTTGCCATTTTCCAGGTAGAACGCATGCACTTCATCCCAGGTTTGTATGGCACCGCTCTTGATGTCGCGGAGCAGGCCTTCGGCAAGAGGCGCGGGAAATAGCTGTCCGCCGATATTGGTCCATGGAAGCCTCACCGGGTTGGAAGGCAGGGCTTTATGCAAGGCCTCGACCGTATCAATATCCTTTTCGCCGATCAGGTCAATGAGTTGAACCATAGCATAGTAAACGACCAGGTTCTTGTATACCTCATAGGCCTCCTTCACCTTGTTAAGGCAAACCCGCCGGGAGCTGTTCTCGAAGCCCGCGGCATGAAATTCGAGTGATGATATGTTTATCGAAGCATCGTTGAGCAAGGCTTCACCGGTAGCGATCTTTGAAGCTTCGGGCAGGGCGGCATTCTTTTCCTTATCATGCGCCAGCGCAGTGAACTTCCTCAGCAGGTCGAGCGCGTCGAAAACCTCGTTGATGCTGTCCGGCGCCAGGAAATCGTATTCGATGTGCTGGATCTTTTCCGTACGCTTGTCGCGTTCCACATATTTATGCGCATTCCGGGCCAGGGCATACAGGTTGTACATGAACCAGTAAGCCGGCATGATCGTCAGCTGGTTTCGGCTTTCGTCGTTGCTGATAAGGCTGAAGGGTAAAGGTATATTGAGCTCGAAAGGGTAATCGCCTTTGGCCAGCAGGCAAAAGGTTGCCAGCTTTGAATTATGCTTCATGCTTACGCAGAGGCCGGGCCAGAAGCCCCTGCCGGTAACCAGTTCGCCGTCAGCCGCGCGGCTGTTGTGATTGGAGCCGATGGTAGCTCCCGCAGCTATGTTGCTTTGCCCCATGATAAGCGATGCGCAAAGAAAAGAGTTGTTGTGGTGCTGCTCATGTCCGGGGAAGATGAGGGAGTTCAATACCTCGCAGCAGGAGATGGTAGAGTTATTCCCGAGGAAGGAGTTGATGAGGCGTGCCCCGTATTTGAGCTGTGAATGTGAAGCCATGATGAAGCGTACAGCCTTAACCCCGTAGAATATGCGGCAGCCATAGCCCACGATGCCGTTTACCAGCTCGCAGCCTTCACCGATCTGGGAAGGTGCTTCGGGCGAGGAGTTGATGGTAAGGTTCTTCAGCTTGTTGGCGCCCTTTATATAGGTATCGCTCCCGATCCATACATCCTTGATGATGCTTGTGTTCTTTATGACGCTGCGGTCGCCGATCTTTCCATAATAGCCCCGCTGCTTATCGAATTTCTTCTCGGTAAGTTCCTTGAAGCGCTGCATGAGCACCGCATCGTCCCTGTGCTTTGACCAGAGGTAGGCGTCCCCCGGGAGCATGCCGTTGAAGGGAAGTATCTTCCTGCCGGCATTTTCATTGCAGACCTCGACCCAGATGCGGATGGCTTCATCTTCGCCTTCCTTGATGATGCCATTGCCAAACTTGGCATGATCGGTTACGTGCAGCTCGTGAACGTTGAGCACGATCACCTCGTTGCCGAGGATGTAGTGCGACATATAGTTCACATTGTTCACCACCACATTATCGCCAAAGTCGCAGCTGATGATGGTGCTGTTGTAAAGTCCCACCGGCATGCACACATTATGATAGCGAAGCGAAATGGGTTCAAGTTTGCCTATTCGCACCAGGCCAAAGAACTTGCAGTTCTTGACCAGCTCTGGGGCAAATGCATCGGAAACCCTGATATTATTCCAGTTATCGGAAGTATTGTTATTACGTACCAGCACCTCTATTTCATAGGCTGAAAGGTTACGGTAGCTGATGCCGCTCCTGTTCTGCAGGCTGCGCAGGTGGTACTCATCCTTTCCTTCGGGAAGAAAACCTTCCTGTATGAAATCGTACCCGATCGCGCTCAAAGGTTTTTTGACGATCTCGTTCATGTCTTCTTGCTTAAGCGGATGAAGATAGGCAATTACTCCACGGTAACGGATTTTGCCAGGTTCCGCGGTTTGTCAACATCAAGTCCCTTGGCAACGCCAATATAATAAGCCAGCAATTGCATGGGAATGACGCTCAGCATCGGCGCAAGTATCTCGTCTGCTTCCGGCACTACGATCACATCATCAGCCAGAGCGGCGCTTTGTTTGTCGCCTTCGTTGATCACGGCAATTACCTTGCCTTTTCGGGCCTTGATCTCCTGCATATTGCTGATCACCTTTTCGTGGTAAGAGTCGCGGGTGGCCACGAAGGCAACAGGCAGGTTCTCGTCTACGAGCGCTATCGGACCGTGCTTCATTTCCGCTGCGGGATAGCCCTCGGCATGAATATAAGAGATCTCCTTTAGCTTGAGCGCTCCCTCGAGCGCTACGGGAAAATTATACCCGCGGCCCAGGTAGAGGAAATCCCTCGCATCCTTATATTTTTCCGCAACGGCGCGGATAGAGTCTTTCATTTCGAGTATGGAAGCAACTTTTTCCGGAATTGCTTCCAGTTCTCCCAGCAGCCTCAGGTAGCGGGCCTGATCAAGCGTGCCTTTTTCGTAACCGATCTTCAATGCGATCATCGTAAGCACGGCCAGCTGGGCGGTAAAAGCCTTGGTTGATGCGACGCCTATCTCGGGACCCGCATGGGTATAGGCGCCGGCATCGGAAATGCGGGCAATGGAGGAGCCTACAACGTTCACCACACCGAGGATGATCGCACCCTTGGCCTTTGCATTCTCAATCGCCACCAGGGTATCGGCCGTTTCACCGCTTTGAGAGATGGCGATGATCACATCTCCCTTGTTGATCACAGGATTGCGGTAGCGGAATTCGGAAGCATATTCCACCTCCACATTGATGCGAGTGAGCTCTTCAAAAATATACTCGGCTACCAGGCCGGCATGCCAGCTGGTGCCGCAGGCTACCATCACTATGCGGTTGGCGCCCATGATCTGCTCCGCATATTTCTGGATGCCGCTCATGGTAATGGTACCCGCCACCGCGTCCAGCCTGCCGCGAAGACAGTCATAAATGGTTTGCGGCTGCTCGAATATTTCCTTCAGCATGAAATGGTCATAACCGCCTTTTTCAATAGCGGCCAGCTCCATGTCAAGCTTCGTGATATAAGGTGTTTGCCTTTCATTGCCGAGGTTCTTGAGGATAAGCTCATCGGGTTTGATGATGGCTACCTCGTAATCGTTCACATAAACCACTTCCTTTGTATACTCGATAATGGGAGAGGCGTCGGAAGCAAGAAAATGTTCGCCCTTGCCGATACCGATTACCAGCGGACTGCCTTTGCGGGCAGCGATCAGCGTATCCGGGTCATCGTTGTCGATCAATACGATCACGTAGGCGCCTACGATCCTCTTGAGGGCAATGCGCACGGCCTCTTCGAGTGAACAGCTATTGTTCTTTTTGATGTCCTCGATAAAGTTGAGGAGCACTTCGGTATCGGTATCGCTGTGAAAGCGGTAGCCCTTGTTCTGCAGTTCCTGCTTGATCTGCGAATAGTTCTCAATGATACCATTGTGGATCATGGCCAGTGAGCCACCGGCCGATGTATGAGGGTGGGCGTTGCGGTCGCTTGGCTCGCCATGGGTGGCCCAGCGGGTATGGCCAATACCGATATTGGCGTGAAGATCCTTGCCTTGCAGGGTCTCTTCTAGATCAGCCACCTTGCCTTTCTTTTTATATACCTTGAGACCGCCATTGAGCAGGGCTATGCCGGAGCTGTCGTAGCCCCTGTATTCCAGTCTTTTTAATCCTTTAAGAATGATGGGATAGGCTTCTCTAGGACCGATATAAGCGACGATGCCGCACATAGTTCTTGGGTTTTAAGATGAGGCTGAGGTTAAGGAAAGGGCAGTCTGCGGGACCTGCATGGTGCCGGCTCCCGGCTTTGAGCGGAACGGCTGACCTTTTTCAGCGCTGCGAAAATGATAAAAAAGCCCGATACCCCAAAACTAAGTATTGCAACGCCGTGTTATAAAAGCTTCCCGCTCAGGATAAGGAAAGCCACTGAAAAATAGATTATCAGTCCTGTTACATCCACCAGCGTGGCCACAAATGGGGTGGAGGATGCCGCAGGGTCAGCACCCAACCGCTTGAGGAGCAGGGGGAGCATGGACCCCATGAGCGTTCCCCAAAGCACCACGCCTATAAGTGAGATGCCAATGGTAAAGGCGATGCTGAGGTAATAGTCACCAAAAGCCTGGGAAAACGAATGCCAGATGGTAATAACGGTAAAACCCAGGATGCAGAGCGTAAGGCCAAGCAGGAGGCCCGAAAATATCTCCCTTCTCATGATTCGCCACCAGTCGGCAATGCTGATCTCCCGCAGGGCCATGGCCTGTATGATGAGCGTGGCCGCCTGGGAGCCGCTATTGCCTCCACTGGAAATGATGAGGGGGATGAAGGTAGCCAGGATCACAACCCTGGCGATCTCGTCTTCGAACTGGTGCATGGCCGAAATGGTCATCAGTTCGCCAATGAACAGGACGATGAGCCATACAACCCGTTTTTTGAAAAGCTTGAGCAGGGGCATTTCCAAATAAGGCTGTTCAAGTGCTTCGGTACCACCGATCTTCTGGATATCCTCGCTGAACTCTTCACTCGCAACCCACAGGATATCGTCGATGGTTACGATGCCAAGCAGCTTATTGCTATTGCTCACCACCGGGAGCGCCACCCTGTTATTCATCCTGAACACTTCGGCAGCCTCTTCCTGGTCCTGGTAGGCATTGAGGGCTATCCCACGGTCGTCCATCAGGTCCTTTACTTTTTTTTCAGGGGAGGCGAGGATGAATTCGCGTATCCTGATATCGTCAAGCAGCTCACCTTTTTCATTGATCACATAGATCACGTCGATGGTTTCACTGTTCTTTCCAACCCGTCTTACCGTTTCCAGCACCTGCTGTACAGTATTGTTCTCGTATACATAAACGTAGTCAGGCGTCATCAGCCTGCCCACACTGTTCTCGGGGTAACCCAGCAGGGAGAGCGTTATTTTTCTTTCTTCGTTGTCAAGCAGCTTGATCAGTTCGCGAACCACGTTGCTGGGCAGCTCTTCCAAAAAATCGGTCCGGTCGTCGGGGGGGAGCTCGTTGAGCAGGCCGGCCGTTTTTCCCGGTGGCAGGGTCTGGATGATCTTTTTCTGGGCGGTAAAATCGAGAATCTTGAATACGCTTACCGCACGGTGAACCGACATGGCAGCAATGATCCTGCTGTCATAATCAGGCAGTTCATAAACCAGCTCCGCCACATCGGTGATGTTCTGGTCGTCCAAAAAATCGTGAAGCCGCTGGATATCGCCGGATTCCAGGATCGACTCGAGCTCTTCTTTCAGGTTCTCCAGTGACATGTTTCAAAATTAAGCTCTGTATTCTAAGCCATTTGAAAAACATGAAATTAAATTTGTCGAAAACCTCTCCTTGAAACCGATCAACTACCTGGCGCCCTCTGTATTTGTGCACAAGACCGGTGCAAGAGGCAGGGGCATGCTTACAAACGCCGCCCTCAAAAAGAACAGCATTGTCGAAATTGCACCGGTGATCGTCATGAGCAGCAAGGATCGTGGCTTTATTGATCAGACCCTCCTGCACGATTATATCTTCGAATGGGGCGAAGACCACCAGCAATGCTGCATGGCATTGGGCTATGTGCCGCTCTACAACCATTCTTATGAAAGCAATTGCGAATACGAGATGAATTTCCGGCAGCAGACCATCACTGTGCGCGCAATCAGGAGCATAGAGCCGGGAGAGGAGCTTTTCATTAACTACAATGGGGACTGGAACAATGCAAAGCCGGTATGGTTCGATGTAAGCTAACCTGCTTGCGGGCATCCAGTAAAACTGCTGACCAGGAGTCTTTTAAGAACGGTATCGGCAAGGAGTTTTGTAAAATTCTCTTTATTTTTACTCAAACCGCCGAACTATGAAGAAAATGAAACGATTTGCTTTTGCTATTGCTGCCTGCCTGATGGTGTTTACCTCCTGCGAAAAAGAGGAAATGGTAGACAGGACGGCAGTAAGTCCGGGCTCCCCGCTTGCCGGCGCCCAGCAGATACCGGCCAATAACAGCACCGCCACCGGCACCATAGGCGGAACCTATGACCGGCGTTCGCGCAATTTCAATTATACTCTTAGCTGGGCGGGCCTGAGTGGTCCTCCGGCAGCCATTCACATACACGGTATTGCCGATGCCGGCTTTATTGCGCTGCCTTCGCCGCTCGGACCTTATACCAACGGCATAGCCCAGACCATATCCGGGTTTCCTGCCGCTGCCAGTGGCAGCCTTACCGGAACGCTTTTCGTCGATGGCAACGTAATAAAAGAGCACGAGCTGCTGGGCGGTAAGTTCTACATCGACATCCATACTGCCGCTTTCCCGATGGGAGAGATAAGGGGACAGATCTTGTTTCCCCAATAGGCAAACTTTATAAAGGGATCTTTCTTATTTAAGCAGCGACTTGATCTCGTTCAGCTTGAGCAGGGCTTCCACCGGTGTAAGCCGGTTGATGTCCATGCCCTCGAGCATATCCCTGATCTGCTCAAAGGTCTGGCTGTGCGCATCAAATATGCTCAGCTGCATTTTCGGAGCCGCGATCGCCTTTACCTGTTCCGTCATCGCTCCATCTACCTGCTTGGCCTCGAGCTGACGCAGGATGTCCTTAGCCCTTTCAATAAGGTCGGGCGGCATGCCGGCCATACGGGCCACATGAATGCCAAAGCTGTGTGTACTGCCGCCGGGCGCCAGCTTGCGCAGGAAAATAATGCGGTTGCCGATCTCTTTGTTGGTAACATGATAATTACGAACCCTCGGCAGCTTGTTCTCCAGCTCATTGAGCTCGTGGTAATGCGTGGCAAAAAAGGTTTTGGGCTGATGCGGCGACTGGTGGAGATGTTCCGCTATGCTCCAGGCTATGGAGATGCCGTCATAGGTAGAGGTGCCACGGCCGATCTCATCGAGCAGGATAAGGCAACGGCTGCTCATATTGTTGATGATGGATGCGGTCTCGTTCATTTCCACCATAAATGTCGATTCGCCTGCGCTCAGGTTGTCGGATGCGCCAACGCGGGTGAAGATCTTATCGGTGAGCGGAACCAGCGCTTCATCGGCCGGAACAAAACTGCCGATATGGGCCATCAATGTAATAAGACCTGTTTGGCGCAACAGGGCTGACTTACCGCTCATGTTAGGCCCGGTAAGGATGATGATCTGCTGCTCGGTTTTATTGAGCATTACGTCATTGCCCACATAGGCCTCTGACGGTGGCAGGCTCCTCTCGATCACCGGGTGCCGGCCATTGCTGATCCTGAGCTCATCACCCTCGTGGAGAGCAGGCTTTTTATAATTGTACTGCAGTGCATTGGAGGCAAAGCAGCAAAGGCAATCCATGGCCGCCACGATCTGCGCGTTTATCTGGATGCAGGAAAGAAAATCAAAGAGCTCGTTGATCAGTCCATCAAATAGCCTGAGCTCAAGCTCGAGTATCTTCTCCTCCGCGCCCATGATCTTTTCTTCATAATCTTTTAGTTCGGCCGTGATATAACGTTCTGCGTTGGCGAGGGTCTGCTTTCGCATCCAGCGGTCGGGCACCTTGCTCTTCTGCGCATTGGTAACTTCGAGGTAGTAGCCAAACACATTGTTATAGCCGATCTTGAGAGAAGAAATCCCGGTAAGCTCGGCTTCCTTCTGCTGCATTTGCAGGAGGTACTCTTTACCGTTCTGCGATATGCCGCGCAGCTGGTCCAGCTCCTCGTGTACGGATGGGCTGATAAACCCTCCCTTGACTGCCTGGGCGGGTGGGTTTTCGATAATGTCTTTGATGATCTTGCCGGCGATGTAATGACAGGGGTTGAGTGCATCGGCCACCCTCTTGAGGTAGGGACTGCCTGATTCTGCACAGAGTCCTTTGATCACATCCACCTGGTGGAGGGCACGCGCCAGCTGCAGCAGCTCGCGCGGGTTGATCTTCTTGAGCGGTATCTTGGATACAAGCCTTTCCATATCGCCGCACTGGCGCATGGCCTGCTGGAGCTTCGATCTTAGCTCTGTATGCATGATGAGGTGCTCAACGGCATCCAACCGCTCGCTGATCTTTTGCACGTCCTTCAGCGGGAAAATGATCCAGCGCTTGAGCAGCCGGGCGCCCATGGGCGTCACGGTGGCGTCTAGCACTTTCAGCAAGGTATTGCCATTCTCAACAGGACTGTGGAGCAGCTCGAGGTTGCGGATGGTAAACCGGTCCATCCACAGGTAGTCGCTCTGCTCAATGCGCTGCAGTGAAGTGATGTGCTGAAGATTAGGGTGCTCGGTATCTTTCAGGTAATGCAGCACGGCCCCTGCTGCAACCAGCCCATGACTGAGTCCCTCTACGCCAAAGCCTTTGAGTGAATGTGTGTCGAAATGCCTGAGCAGACTGTCTTCGGCATATTGCTGCTGAAAGATCCATTCGTCCAGGGTATAGGTATAGAATTTCGAGCCGAATTCCTCTTTGAATTTTTTCTGGTGATGCCGCTGAAAGATCACTTCTGCCGGGCGGAAGCCGCTAAGCAGCTTGTCGGCATATTCCTTATCGCCCTCGGCCACAAAGAACTCTCCCGTTGAGATGTCGAGAAAGGCGAGCCCATAGCGCTCCTGCGAAAAATGAATGGCGGCCAGGAAATTATTGGTGCTGAGGTCGAGCAGCTTGTCATTCGTGGCAGTACCGGGGGTAACCATCTCTGTAACCCCGCGTTTTACGATGCCCTTGACCGATTTTGGGTCTTCCAGCTGGTCGCAGATGGCTACGCGGTGTCCTGCCTTCACCAGCTTGTGCAGGTAGGTATCGAGCGCATGATGGGGGAAGCCGGCCAGCTCATTGTCCGCAGCGGCGCCATTGTTCCTTTTGGTAAGGGTTATGCCGAGAACACGGGAAGCAATGATGGCATCTGGACCGAATGTTTCGTAAAAATCACCCACCCTGAACAGGAGCACCGCATCGGGGTAACGGGCCTTGATGGCCCTATGCTGCTGCATCAGCGGCGTTTCTGCATTGATAGACTTAGCCATGGGCGGCAAAAATAAGGAAGTGTTTATGTAACGGGCAGGCTGGCTGCATCTGGTATAAAAATTACTTATGCGGAAATATCTGTTTTTTTTCTCATGGCTGCCGGTGGTTTCCATCCATGCCCAGGATACCGCCAGGGCAGAGGCAGGATTGGAAGCTGCGACTGTATACCTTGGCTATGGCGCCGAGCTGGTACACCAGGCAAGGGTGAGGGTAACACCGGGAACGCGTACGATTGTGCTGAGCGGACTTTCCACCACGGCCGACCTGAACAGCCTGCAGATCGCCTGCCCGGAGAACGTAGCCATACTTTCGCACCGCCTGCAGCCTTTTACGCCGCCACCGGTGGCCATCCTGCCCAATCCTGCCGCCAGGGTGCTCGAGGATAGCATCATGCAATTGCAAAAGCTGGTCAACAGGCTCGATAACCAGGTAAGCATTGAGCAGGAAATGCTGAATAAAACAGGTGTGCTGATCGAAACAACTGTCAATACGAGCGGTAACAAAACGATAGCAAGCGCGGAAGTGTTGAAGCTCGTTGATTATTACAATGCCAGGATCGAGAAGTGCAAGACGGCCATCTTTAACCTGAAGGAAAAAAAGGATGTCCTGTTGCTCGCCATATCAGCGCTTCGCAGTCGCATGGCCACAATCATACCACCTGCCCCGGTGAATGCAAAACCATATGGCCAGCTCATGCTGCAGGTTCTTTGCCGCAGCGTGCAGGAGATACCGGTCTCTATTTCTTATTATACCCGCAGTGCCGGATGGGCACCGTTATATGATATCAGGGTAAATGGGAAAACGAACAAGGTAAAGATGGTTTACAAAGCATCCCTCACTCAAACCACAGGAATCGACTGGAAGCGCACCAAGCTTACCCTCAGCACAGGAACGCCCAGCTTTGGCGTTACTGCTCCGGAGCTGCAGCCCTGGCAGCTCCAGCTCCATGTACCGGCGCTATACAAAGATCTTCAGGCGAACGCAAAGCTGCGCAGCCGGAGCGACAAAGAAATACAGGCCCTTACCGATAGCAAGCTGGTTGACGAGGAGGTAGCGGCTACCGGCTATGCGGCCGCACCCATCGATCCCAGCACCCTCCAGCAGTATACCACGCTTGTTCAGGGGCAGCTGAACAACAACTATGAGATCGATCTTCCATACGATATTACCGGTGACGGTGAGCTGCACAGCGTAACCATCCGGGAGCGGGAAGTAAGCTGTCTGCTGATGAACTATGCAATACCCAAGC
This sequence comes from Flavisolibacter sp., assembly GCA_035761965.1. Classification (GTDB taxonomy): domain Bacteria; phylum Bacteroidota; class Bacteroidia; order Chitinophagales; family Chitinophagaceae; genus Flavisolibacter. Next base: position 20,720 of record DASTPZ010000240.1, read on the forward strand.
AGGTGAAGGAATCCTATCTGCTGGCACGGCTCGCCAGCTGGCAGGAGCTTGACCTGCTGCCCGGTACGGCCAATATCATTGTGGACGAGACCTACCTGGGCAAGACCTCCATCGATCCCGAAACCACATCCGATACCCTCAACATATCGCTGGGCAAGGACAGGCGTATTGCTGTTTCGCGTCAACCTGTGAAAGAAATGACCAGCGTCACGGGCTTGGGCTCGAACATCAGGCAGGTATATGGCTTTGAGATCAGCGTAAAGAACAACAAGCTTACCGATGTATCGATAGTGGTCAAGGATCAGTATCCCCTCAGCACGATGAAGGAGATCGAGGTCAAGCTCGAATCGGCCGACGGCGCAGAGGTGAATGCCGAAACAGGTCTGTTAACCTGGAAGCTTGACCTGAAGCCCGGCGAAAGCAGGAAGCTGCGGTTTTCTTACAGCATAAAGGCACCAAAGGACAAAAGGGTGATCAATCCAAAATAGTGTGTGTGCTCGGCTTTTGGCGATTGGCTACATTTGCGCATGCGAAAACTAAGCATGGATGAGCTGAACCGAAAGTCGGCGGAAGAGTTCAGGCAGGCCGACAAGATACCGGTAGTGGCGGTACTGGAGAATGTACGCAGCGCTTATAATGTAGGCAGTGTGTTCCGTACGGCCGATGCCTTCCTTATTGAAGGCATCTACATCTGCGGCTACACTGCCTGCCCTCCACACAAGGAGATTAAAAAAACCGCGCTGGGTGCGGATGAAACGGTGCAATGGAAACATTTCAGGCAGGCCGCCGATGCGGTAGCCGAGCTGAAAGCCAATGGCTATACCGTATTGGCCGTTGAGCAGGCCGAATCAAGCCGGAAGCTTCACCTGTTCAGCGCTGGGGAAAAAAAGCTCGCAGTAATTTTTGGCAACGAGGTAACGGGGGTTGAGGATGCCACCATTGCCCTTTGCGATGGCTGCCTGGAGATACCCCAGCTTGGCATGAAGCATTCGCTGAACATTTCGGTGGCTGCGGGCATCGTTTTATGGGAGATCGTGCGGGAGCACGTCCGATCGGGACAAATCTGATCTGTGAACTATCTTGCAGCCAAATTCAAAAGAAGCCGGTCCGTATGAGCACCATTAAAAACTACCTTTCCCTTATAAAGTTCTCGCATACCATTTTTGCCATGCCTTTTGCGCTCATCGGCTTTTTCATTGGTACATCGGGACCTTTGCATGGACTGGACGGTCAATGGAACCTCAACAAAACAATAGGCTGGCGGCCGGATAATGGTTTTTGGAACTATTCGAGCGACTCTATCTTATACAAGATCAATACAGGCCATGATCCTTACAAAACAATTGGATTGGGTTTTTTGCTGGTGGTCCTGTGCATGGTCTTTGCACGCAGCGCCGCCATGGCCTTCAACCGCTACCTCGACCGGCGATGGGATGCCATGAACCCGCGTACTGCGGTTAGGGAAATACCAAGGGGCATCATCAGTCCGGGTAGCGCATTGGCTTTTACCATCATCAACTGCCTGCTTTTTATTACGGCAACATGGTTCATCAACCGCACCTGCTTTTATCTATCGCCCGTGGCCCTTGCGGTTGTGCTCGGCTATAGCTATACCAAGCGTTTCACCGCGCTTTGCCACATCGTTCTCGGCCTGGGACTTTCGCTGGCGCCGATCGGGGCCTACCTGGCGGTTACCGGCATGTTTCACTGGCTGCCCCTGCTTTTCTCAATTGCCGTATTGTGCTGGGTAAGCGGCTTCGATATCATCTACGCATTGCAGGATGTGGACTTCGACCGTTCGCAGGAGCTTTATTCCATCCCTGCCTGGCTTGGGAAATCCAGGGCCTTGCGTGTATCTGAGGGCCTGCACCTGCTGAGTGCCTTAGTGGTGGTTCTGGCCGGATTTTGGGGTGGCTTTGGCTGGTTGTACTGGATCGGCGTCTGTGTGTTCTGCGGCTGTCTAGTATACCAGCATTCTGTAGTAAAGCCCAATGACCTGAGAAGGGTGAACCTGGCCTTTATGACCGCCAACGGCATTGCCAGCGTCGTTTTTGCCCTTTTTGTGATCTCCGATCTTTTCCTTGCCTGAGCTGTATTTCAGTTATCATCCTGCTGCCGGTTGCCTGCGGCAAAAGCCTGCAATAATTGAAGTCTGTACGAATCCCTAATTTTATGCAGGCGTTTTCATCAAATATCATCTTCTCTTTTCATGCCCCGCATCCTATCTATAGACTATGGCCGTAAGCGCACCGGGCTGGCAGTGACCGATCCGCTACAGATCATTGCAACGGGCCTGTGTACGGTCGATACACAGAAGCTGATGCCTTTTCTCAAAGATTACCTGGCAAGGGAGGCGGTGGAACTGGTGATCATTGGTATGCCGGTAAATATGGACGACACCGATACCCATGCCACCCCTTTGGTAAGGCAATTCATCAGGGGATTCCAGAAGCATTTTCCCCAGATACCCTTAAAGGAGGTGGATGAACGTTTTACCTCCAAGATGGCAACAAAGGCCATGCTTGAAATGGGAATGAAAAAAAAGCAGCGGCAGAACAAGGCCAATGTCGATGAGATCGCCGCCACCATGATGCTCCAGGAGCACCTGGAGCACCGGGCCCGGTAAGCCGCCGGTGTTAAGTCAGTTACAATCCAAAGGCCGGAACCGCAAACTCCTTTATTTTTGCAAGCTAAATCACTGGTACTGATGATTCTTCCTATTGTAGCTTACGGGCATCCGGTTCTGAGAAAGCAGGCGAAAGATATAGACGAGCACTATCCGGAGCTGGATAAGCTGATCGCAGACATGTGGGAGACCATGTACGCCAGCAACGGAGTAGGGCTCGCGGCACCGCAGATCAACCGCGACATACGGCTTTTTGTGATCGACAGCGTTCAGATATTCGACAATATGGATGAAGACGAGCGCAAGGCGGAAAATTATCCCGACGCGCCCGGCGTTAAGCAGGTCTTCATCAATGCCCATATTGAAGAGGAGCACGGTGATGACTGGCCATACAACGAAGGATGCCTCAGCATTCCAAAGATCAGGGAAGATATCTACCGCGCAGAGGAAGTGACCATCAGCTATCTCGATGAACATTTCAAGCAGCATACAAAGACCTTTAGCGGGGTAACCGGCCGTATCATACTTCATGAGTACGATCATATCGAAGGCAAGCTTTTCATCGATCATATCTCACCGCTGAAAAGAAAACTGCTCAAAAGAAAGCTGGATGATATATCAAAAGGAAACGTAAAGGTGGATTATAAAATGTCATTCCCTAAAAAATGAAGAAGGGACTGATCGTTCTCAGCTTTTTTCTCTCACTGCGGGCTTTGGCGCAAACC
>DASTPZ010000241.1:0-3957 GCA_035761965.1 Flavisolibacter sp.
GTTATTTCCTGATGGGAGGACAAATGGGAGGCATGACGGAAAAGATCGACCCGGTTGCAGACAAGGCTGAGCAGCTGATCGATAAGGCCGAAGCCCTCAGCAAGGATAATTCGGAGATCTATATCGTCAGGAAGATGATCGCCTCGCTGAGGATGATGGCAGATCCAATGACCAGGTTTACGCAATATGGGCCGTTGGCGCAGCAGGCATTGGAGACCGCAAAAAAGCTGAATGCCGATAACCCGAGGATATACCTGCTCGAAGGACAGGATAAATTCTTTACACCGGAGCAATATGGCGGCAGCAAGGAAGAAGCGAAGAAGCTGTTTGAAGAAGCGATGAGAAAATACGAAAGCTTCAAGCCTGCCTCCAACCTCGATCCTAATTGGGGCAAGGGTACCGCACAATATTTTTTAAACCAGGTAAAGTAAGCAGCAGACAAAGTTCATGTATTGGCTGGTGGCATAAATGATATGCCGCCAGCCAATATGGGTTTAAGACAAGGGCAGTATGAAGCCCCGCAGTACAGCCAAACAGAACTTGCAGGCCAGTTTGCCTAATTTTACGCAAAACGCGCTGACAGTATATGCAGGAAGAATTTTCTCCACAACAAAGCCTTGCGCTCATCCAGTCGATGATCAGCAAAACCAGGAACAACCTGAGTGAGAACCGTTTTTATTTCCTGCTCTGGGGCTGGCTTTCTTTTCTTGCCATTCTCTCTCAGTTTGTGCTAAAGGTGGTCTTCCAGTACAGGCACCACTATTTTGTTTGGTTAGTCACCATTCCGGCTGCCATCATTACTGTTGTGCATATGTCGCAAAGAGCGAAGGTGAGCGGTGTGAAAACCTATGTGGGTGAAAGCATGTCCTACTTGTGGACGGGTATAGGCATCAGCTTTTTCATATTGAGCTTTATCGTATCAAACTCCAGGGGCGGATGGATAACTGCTTATCCGCTCTTTATTCTTTTTTATGGTATGGGAACCTTTGTATCGGGCAGGATACTCCGGTTCAGGCCTTTGGTAATAGGGGGTGTAATCAATTGGGTGCTTGCGCTCGCCAGCATTTATGTGAGCTTCGATTACCAGTTGCTGTTCGCGGCCGCTGCTATCCTTACTAGTTATATCATTCCAGGTCACCTGCTGGCCAATAACAAGAACTGATTATGGAAGAAAAAGATTTATCCGAACAGGAAAGCCTGCGGCTGATCACAGATATGATCAGGAAGGCAAAGCGAAGCTACCATGAGAACGGTACCAGTGCCATTCTCTGGGGATCGGTTATCGCATTCTGCGGTCTTATGAGCTTTGCAAGGTTGCGTTGGAAGGTCGATATCGGGTTCGATGTATGGCTGCTCACCCTGGCTGCCATTATTCCGCAGGCCATTATTTCCGTGAGGCAAAACCGGAACCGCAAAGTGATCTCTCATACCGAAAACGCCCTGAATGCTGTTTGGATTGTTTACGGCATCAGCATTTTCGCGCTTGTATTTTATTTCAATACGGTGCCTGCTGCCACCGACAGGATACTGGCCGAAGAAGGCAGGCTGCTGTATGAGGGCACGGGAGCCAATGCAAAAGAGTTCAAGTCCTTTATTCCCAGCTCCGGTTCCCTGCTTCTCCTGTTGTATGCCATACCTACCCTTGCAACAGGGCTTGCCCAGAAGTTTAGGCCCATGATCATAGCGGCCATACTTTGCTATATTTTTTTCATGATCTCCTGTTTTGTTCCCACCGATCTCGATATGCTGCTGAACGGACTGGCAGGAATTTTTAACTGGCTTATACCCGGACTGATCCTGAGACGGAGATTCCTCAGTCGCAAAAAGGCAGAGAATGTTTAAAGACCTGGATCCCATACTTCATTCTCAACTTCGGCTGGCGGTCATGTCTTTGCTGATAACCGTCAAGGAAGCGGAATTTACTTTTCTGAAGGAGAAGACCAGCGCCACGGCCGGTAACCTGAGTGTGCAGATACAAAAGCTGAAGGATGCAGGATATATTGAAGTGGTAAAACAGTTCAAGGACAACTATCCCCAAACGATCTGCAGGATCACGTCTGAAGGCATCACTGCCTTCGAAAATTATGTCGAAAATCTTAAAACTTATTTAGGTAAATAGTTGTTATCAGCCTGTAGCTTTACGCTAATTCTTCTTTCATGAGCGAGATCGTACAGGTAAATCATCTTTCCAAGCAGTTCACCGAAGTAAAGGCCGTCCAGGATCTTTCCTTTTCTGTTCCTGCCGGTGAGATCTATGGCTTCCTGGGTCAGAACGGAGCAGGTAAGTCCACAACCATCCGCATGCTGTTGACCCTGATAAGTCCCGATGCGGGCAGCATCCACATTCTTGGCAAGGATATCCGCCAGCACCGGCAGGCCGTTCTTCGCAATGTAGGCGCGATCATCGAAAAGCCCGATCTCTATAAATACCTTACAGCACTTGAGAACCTGAGGATCATGGCAAAGCTGAGCGGGATCGCTGCCGATAAGCCCCTGCTGATGGGCCAGCTGGAAAAGGTGGGCCTGGCAGACAGGGCCAATAGCAAGGTGAAAACTTTTTCGCAGGGCATGAAGCAAAGGCTTGGCATTGCCTGTGCGCTTGTTCACGATCCCCAGCTGATCGTGCTCGACGAGCCTACCAATGGCCTCGACCCGCAGGGTATCGCCGATGTACGTAATCTTATCCTTCATCTCAGCAGGGAAGAACGCAAAACGGTTTTTGTTTCTTCGCACCTTTTGAGCGAAATAGAGCTGATCGCAGATTCCATGCTTATTGTAGACAAGGGCCGTAAAGTAGCAGAGGGCAGGGTATCGGAACTGCTGAACCCGGCGCATACCCTTGTGGAGATCATCGCCACTAACAACGAAGCGGCAAAAAGCCGCCTGGCCGGATCTGCATGGCAGGAGCACCTGCAGCCAGGCAACGGGCTGGTTGTAAAAATGCACAAGCAGGACATTCCCAGGCTGGCACGTTTTCTAGTAGAACAAGGAATTGAGCTCGTGTCGCTTCGTCCAAGGCATTCCCTGGAAGATTATTTTCTTTCACTTACAACAGCAAACCAACATGTGGCAGCTTACCGCAATTGAGCTTTTTAAAATATTCAAGAAACCGCGCACCTATATCGCATTCGCTGCTATTGCCGCTATCGTGTTCCTGGTGCAGATGGCGCTTTACGCAGACGGAGACAAATACCTGGCCTTTGTACTGCAGTCCTTTGAGCAGACCTTCCAGATCGGTGGCCTGGTAATGAATGGCTATTTCGTTTGCTTCCTCATTCTCCAGACCCTGCTGGTGCACGTACCGCTTCTTATTGCACTGGTAGCCGGAGATATGGTGGCAGGTGAGGCAAATATGGGCACGCTGAGGCTGCTGATCACCAAGCCCGTCAGCCGTACCAGGCTGATGCTGAGTAAATTCATTGCGTCCTGTGTTTATACGGTGCTACTGCTCGCATTTATGGCGGTGCTTTCGCTTTTTGGCTCCATGCTTATTTTTGGTGTAGGCGATATGATGATCCTGAAAAGCGAGGTGGTGACCATCCTCGACCGCAACGATGTGCTGTGGCGCTATGTAGCTGCTTTTGGCTTTGCGGCCCTCTCAATGATAACGGTAGCGGCCCTTGCCTTCCTTTTGTCGAATTTCGCTGAGAACTCAATTGGTCCGATCATAGCGGCAATGAGCATCATCATTGTCTTTACGATCCTTACCACAATGGACATTCCCTTTTTCAATGCCATCAAGCCTTTCCTGTTCACCAATCACATGCTCAACTGGAAGGGTTTTTTTGACCGGCCGGTAGACCGTTGGGAAGTGTTAAAATCGGCCCTGGTGCTGGTTGGGCACATTGTATTTTTCGTTTCTTTGGCCCTCTATTCCTTCCGACGCAAAGACATACTCTCCTAAATAAAATTTATGAAACTTCTTTTCTTGATACTTTTTTGGACCTTCTCGATTTC
>DASTPZ010000242.1:0-7704 GCA_035761965.1 Flavisolibacter sp.
CTTGCCAACAACAGCAGGAACCGTTTTGGCCTCACCATGCTTGGTGATCCAATTCAAAGACAGCATGAATATGAGAAAAAAAACGACTACGATGCCTATTGCAACCAGGATATTGAACCAGAGCGGACGGCGGGTGATGTATTTGATCATGCAGGTTTTTCTGTTTCGGGTTGCAAGATACGGAGGATTCAGGCAAAGACATAAAGCTGCCGGGGTCTTAACAACATGCCGTGCAGTCCCTGTTCATGGCCGGCTTTGCTACCGGTTTGGGCGGCAGGCGCCTGCCCTTAGCGGCGGGCTGATAAGGCCTCTTCCAGGATCTTGCTGTAAAAATCCCTCAGTTCCCAACCCTTCGCCCTTACCTGCTGTGGGATCACGCTGGCATCGCTTTGCCCGGGAATGGTATTGATCTCCAGCATATAAGCCTTGCCCTGCTCGGCATTGTAGATAAAATCGATCCGGACCACGCCGCTGCAGTTGAATACCTCGTATATTTTCCTTGCAGTGGCTTCGAGCTGGCTCTTCCAGCTATCGCTTATCTCGGCAGGGGTCGTTTCGGTCGACAGGCCTCCATACTTTGCCTCGAAATCGAAGAACTCCTTATGACTGCTTACTTCGGTGATCGGCAATACCTCGATCACGCCGGCGCTTTTAAAAACACCGATGGTGAATTCCCTTCCCTGGATCATTTCTTCCACAAGCACCTGGTCATCTTCTTTGAAAGCCTTCTGAAGGGCTTCTTCGAGCTGTGAAGCTTCGTTCACTTTGCTCATTCCAATGCTGGAGCCTCCATTGTTGGGCTTTACAAAATAAGGAAGCTTCAATTGGGCCAGGACCGCATCCAGGCTGTAAGGCGTATGCCTGAACAGGTGCACAGAAGCCGCTACCGGTATGCCGGCCATAGCCGCCACCGCCACAGTGTATCTCTTGTTGAAGGTAAGCGCCGAGGTAGCCGCATTGCAGGAAGTGTAAGGCAGCTTGAGCATATCGAAATAACCCTGGAGCTTGCCATCTTCGCCGGGCGTTCCGTGCATGCCAATAAAAACCGCGTCGAAGGACACAACGGCCCCATCGGCCTTTACCGTAAAATCATTCCTGTTCACTTCTGTCCTGGCGCCTGATGGTGATTCATAGAACCAGCCTTCGTCATTCACATCTATCTTATATACATCATATTTTTCTTTATCGAGGTGATTGTAGATCGTAGCTGCCGAACGGTAGGATATCACGGCCTCACCTGAGAAACCGCCTGTAACCAATGCAATTTTTTTCTTCATGCCGGGGTAAAATTGGAAGGGAAAGTAATGTTTTTTTCAGAAAGCAATGAGGGAAGACAGTCTTCGACCAGCAGGGCGGCTGCCTGCAACCGGGCTGAAATAAAGAAGGTGAAGGTCGATTAGCCCCTTCACCTTTTTACACAGGAAATATCACCTGTTTGTATTGCAGCGTAGCTGCATCATGGATAATCCAAAGTTACGAATTTCAGAGATGCAGCTTTTCCTTTTTACCAAGCAGCTCCTCCACTGTTTCGCGGTACATTTCATCCGGAACACAGCAGTCTACCGGGCAAACTGCAGCACACTGGGGTTCTTCATGAAAGCCCTGGCATTCCGTGCATTTGCTCGGAACGATATAGTAAGTATCCACTGCAATAGGAGCATTACGCTGGTCCGCGTTCACAACGGTGCCATCTATCAGGGTAAACTGGCCCTTGACGCTGGTGCCGTCGGTCACAGCCCATTCTACACCGCCTTCGTAGATCGCATTGTTAGGGCATTCGGGCTCACAAGCTCCGCAATTGATACATTCATCCGTTATTTTGATCGCCATAGTTAGTTTGTTTGATCGGGAATTAATTTTGCTGAACAAATTTAAAGTCCGGGACTGATATATTCAGCATTCCCTGCAAATTAACCGCCAGCATTGGCCAATTAGAAAAATTGAAAAACAGTTAAGCTCATGAACCTGGAAAAAAGAAAAGCCTTGCTGGTTAGATTGGGAACCTATATGGCGGGCAAAGATGAGGCCTGGCAGGCCGTCAAGCAAAGGGCGTTTGCAGAGAACAACTGGTTCATCCCCGAATTTGTTGACCTGGCTGCCAGCAATATCGCCCAGCAATACCTTCAGCCCGCACAGCTCGACCTGCTGGCCAGCCGCTACCAGGTGCCTGCAGAGAACAGCCAACCCAAAAAGGTAGGCATCGTAATGGCCGGCAATATCCCCCTGGTTGGCTTTCACGACCTGCTTTGCGTTTTCCTCGCCGGGCATCATGCCATGGTCAAGCCATCATCCAAGGATGAAGTGCTGGTGAGGCACCTGGCAGATCAAATGACGAAATGGGACGAGGAAGTATCTGCCTGCCTGACCGTAAGCGAGATGATCAGGAACTGCGATGCCTATATCGCTACCGGCAGCAATAATTCATCCCGATACTTTGAATACTATTTCAGGAAGTATCCCAGCATCATCCGCAGGAACAGGACCTCGGTGGCCTTACTCAGGGGAGATGAAACACCTGCCGAACTTGACAGGCTGGCCGATGATGTATACCAGTACTTTGGCCTGGGCTGTCGTAACGTCACCAAGATCTTTGTGCCGGAACATTACGATTTTGTTCCGCTACTTGAAGCTTTCCGGAAATACGATTACCTGGCTAACCACCACAAGTACAAGAACAACTATGATTATAACCTCGCCGTTCACATTCTGAACAACCAGTTCTATATGTCGAACGGCAGCATTTTGCTGGTCGAGAACGAATCGCCTTTCTCGCCTATCGCCCAGCTTCATTACCAGTATTATAAAGACCTGGATGACGCCGAGGCAAGCCTTCAAAACAATGAGAACATCCAGTGCGTCGTATCGGCTTCACATACCTCCTTCGGGCAGGCCCAGGTGCCCGAGGTTTGCGACTTTGCAGATGGCACAGACACGATGGCATTTCTCATGAAGCTCTAGACAGGCCTGCATTTGGCTGTTTTTTAGCATCTACGAAAACCTTAGTAAATTTAATGTTAAACTGGCTGACCGGTTTTCTATTCCAACTGCCAAATAGTTATTTTGTCTGGTAAAGGCACGTAATTTGACACTATAGTTTTCTAATTTAAACCGATAGACCATGAAATTGAAACAGATTCTATTTGTTGTACTAATCAGCTCTGCTTCTGCTGTTGGAAGCGTTGCGGTGTACAATTCTTTTACAGATAGGGAGAAGACCGTCATCGGAGGCAATACCCAGAATGGCTTACCTGTAAACTATGCGGGCTTCTTTGATGGGAAAACCGGCACTGCCGCTGACCCGATCGATTTTACAAAAGCAGCCAATGCAGCCGTACCTGCTGTGGTGCATATAAAGACCAAGATACCTGCCAAGAAAGTTACCAATGACCTTCCCGGCCGCAGAGGTGGAAGCATGGATGATTTTTTCGACCAGTTCTTTGGCCCTGGTTATGGACCTAGCATCATTCCCGAGCAAAAAGCATCGGGTAGCGGTGTCATCATCAGCGAAGACGGCTATATCGTTACCAACAACCACGTAATCACAAACAACAGCGGCGGCCTGGCAGATGAGATCAATGTAACCCTGGCTGATAGAAAGACTTACAAGGCCAAGGTGATCGGTCGCGATCCCAGCAGTGATATCGCCGTGCTTAAGATCGATGGCAGCAAGCTGCCTTACATGGTATATGGAAACTCAGACAATATCAAGCTTGGACAATGGGTACTGGCTGTAGGTTATCCGCTTACGCTGGATGCTACCGTTACAGCCGGTATAGTATCGGCTACAGGTCGCAGCATCGGTATCAATAGCCGCCAGGTTAAAAGAGGCGATACACCTATCGAATCATTTATACAAACAGACGCGGCGGTAAACCAGGGAAATAGCGGCGGCGCGCTCATCAACACAACCGGTGAGCTCATCGGAGTTAACTCGGCCATCCTTGCTCCCAATGGAACCTATGCCGGTTATTCTTTTGCCATCCCCGTCAACCTCATCAAAAAGATTGTGAACGACATCATCCAGTTTGGCGATGTGCAGCGTGGTTATCTTGGTGTAAGCTATTATACCACCGATGATATGTCTGAGGAGCAGGTGAAAAGCCTTGGTATCCCCACCAATGTGGAGGGTGTTTATGTATCGGCTGTTACAGCCGATGGCGGTGCAGCTGCGGCTGGTATCAAAAGAGGTGATGTGATCACCAAGGTCAACGGTGCGTCTGTGCTGTCTGGTATCCAGATGAGCGCCCAGATTGCCGGTTTCCGCCCTGGCGACAAAGTACCTGTGAGCTATGTGCGCGGCGGTAAGGAGTTTACCGTGAACGTGGTGCTGAAAAAGAAGAGTGATGTGATCACGGCCAATGCCGCTACCAGGCTTGGAGGCGAATTGTCTTCCCTTGCTAAATCAAGGGCTTCAAGCTATGGTGTTGAAGGCGGCGTGGTGGTGAACAAGGTTTTCGATGGCGGCATTCTCAAAAACGCACGCATTGAACCGGGTTTTGTGATCATATCCGTGATCACCCCCGACGGCGAGCAGGAAGTTACATCGGTTGAAGAATTGAACAATATTCTTGTGAACCTGACCGGTACTGTAAGGGTCAGGGGTGTATATCCGGGTTATGGCGAGGCATATACCTACCCGCTCAACCTTGAACAATAAGTTTTTTGTCTCTCTCAAAGCAGCAGGCTCTCCGTAAACCGGGGAGCCTTTTTATTGCATAAACATCATACTGTGCCGGCATCTTTTGCGAACACCCTGTATTCCCACGCTTTCATTTCGAAACGCTTGTTGAGGCTGAGGTCCTGGCCATAGCGCCCAAATACCTCGGTAAAGTCCCCTCCCACCCAGCTCGATAAGACATCGAACCGCACATGGTTAGGAGAAAGGTTAAGCAGCACCATCACCTCGTCTGCTCCCTTTTTGCGGAGATAGGCGAGCACATTGGCATCCGAGGAAGTATAGAGCCTGAATATTTCGCTCCGGGCATCAAGCGCCGGATGCCTGGCCTTCAGCTCCAGCAGGGTCTTGTAGAACCCGTGCAGCTGAGGCTCGCCGTTCCAGTCAATAATATCCTTGTCGAAAAACAGCAATCGTTTTCTATTAGGCAGTTCCTGTCCGCTGTAGATGAGCGGAAGGCCCGGCCAGGTGAGGCTATGTACGGCAAGGGCCAATGCTGCATCGCCATATTTCTCGTATTCGGAGCCATTCCAGCTGTTCTCATCATGATTGGAGGTGAACCAGGCCTGCAGGCCGGGCGCGGACAAATAGCGGTCGAGTATGCCTACCAGTTCCCCAAGGGGGCGGCCTTCCCGGTAAAAACGCTCAGTTCCATGCATCCAGCTCCAGCTATAGGCTGCATCGAAGACCTGCATATACCCAGGATGGTCGAGCGGGTCGGATTCTGCCAGCCAGAAAAGCGGCTTGGCGGCGTTCAGCTCGGGAATGGCCTCCTGCCAGAAATCCAGCTCCACCCAAAAGGCCAGGTCGCAACGAAAGCCATCAATGCCGCATTCTCTCACCCAAAAGGCCATAGCCTCTATCATGGCCTTTCGCATAGCCGGTTTGGTAAAATCGAGCTCAATGATATCATCCATGCCCGAAGCCCTTTTGAAATCGCCGGTCGCGGGGTCTTTTTCGAACCAGTCGGGATGCGTGCGCGTCCACACATGATCCCATCCTGTATGATTGGCCACCCAATCTATGATTACCTTCATGCCAAGACCCTGGGCTTTTTTTACCAGGGCCTTAAAATCTTCCAGGGTGCCGAATTCTGGGTTAATAGAGGTATAGTCGGAGCAGGCATAGTAGCTGCCAAGTGATCCCTTCTTTTCTTTTTGGGCTATCGGGGTTATGGGCATGAACCAAAGGGTTTTTACGCCCATATCGTGCAGCCGGCCGAGGTGCTGCCCGAACGCATTAAAACTCCCCTCGGGTGTATACTGGCGCAGGTTGACTTCATAGATATTCGTGGAATAGATCCAATCCTTGTCGATATTCATGCGTCTAAAGCTAAGCGATAAAACAGAAAAACAAATACTGCCTGAACAAGGCGGCCGGCAGGGTGTTATGCCCTGGCACAGGCCCGGTGCTGTTAAAAACACCGGCATGCCTGCATCTCTGTGCAGTTAGTCTTAATTTTGCAGCCAATGAAGAGTTTTGACGTTCCACCCGTTTACAGGAGCCCGCTTATCGCCGCCATCAAGAAAGCGAGGAAAGACCAGGACCGGATGAAAAAGGATTTTTCGCCCACCCTGCTCGATTTTGGTCCTGTCAGGATCTACCTGGCCCGGCACTTTGGCTTTTGCTATGGCGTGGAGAATGCCATCGATATTGCCTTCCGTACCATTGAAGAGAACAAGGGCCGGCGCATCTTTCTGTTAAGCGAAATGATCCACAATCCACAGGTAAACGCCGATCTGAGGGCTGGCGGCGTTACGTTTCTTCAGGACAATTCGGGCAGGCAGCTCATACCTTTCGAAAGCCTGCATGCCGATGATATCGTACTCATTCCCGCGTTTGGCACTACCCTGGCCATTGAGGACCGCCTCAGGCAGATCGGTATCCAGATAGAAAAGTACAATACCACCTGCCCTTTCGTGGAAAAAGTATGGAACCGCAGCGAAGCCATTGCCAAGAACCAATACACTATCATTATTCATGGAAAACCCGACCATGAGGAAACCCGAGCCACATTTTCGCATGCTTCGGCCAATACGCCGGCCGTCGTGGTCAAGGATATGAAGCAGACCATCGAGCTGGCTGCCTATATAAAGGGAGAAAAGCCCGCAGAAGATTTTTACCTTCAGTTCAAAGGTCAGTACTCCGAAGGCTTTGACGTCAACAGGGACCTGGAACGTATCGGGGTGGTCAATCAAACTACCATGCTGGCAAGCGATACACAGGCGATAGCCGACTTTTTGAAGGAGACGGTGATGGCCGTTCATGGACTTTCGGAAAGCAATGTAAAGGAAAGATTTGCCGATACAAGGGATACGCTTTGTTATGCCACGAACGATAACCAGACCGCTGTTGCAGGCATGCTCAAAACCGATGCGGACCTCGCGATAATTGTGGGCGGTTACAATTCCTCCAATACCTCTCACCTCGTTGAGCTCTGCGAGGAAAAGCTGCCCAGCTATTTTATCAGCGGCGAAGAGAAGATCCTTTCGGCATCGACCATCATGCACTATGATTTTCACCGGCACACCGAGCTGGTAACAGAAAATTACCTGCCGGCAAAACAGCCCGTCACCATTCTGCTTACCAGCGGCGCGTCCTGTCCGGATGCGATCGTGGAGGCCGTCATAAAAAAACTGACCGGGTTCTTCCCGGCCAGTCTTACGATCGATAAAATGATGGATGAGCTGGGATTGGTAAGCTAATGCCTGCTTATCCCTGGCCTTATTTTGCCATATCGCTTTCCTTGTACTTTCTTTTAGCAGCAGGCGTGTAGTCGCGCAGGTAGAGTAAGTTATAGTACTCCTCCGCCATGCGATTGCTATCGAACTGTATCTGCACATCACGCATGCCGTTCTTGACAATCTGGCGCCAGGTGCCATAATCTTCGTAATACAAAGGAAGGATGTGATTATTGAGCAGGCTGTAAAGCTGGTCGAGGTCGTATTGATCCTGGTCCTGCACCGACATATTGGTATAGTCAACCGGCGGTACCACAAAACCATTATTGCCATGGTGTATGAACTCGG
>DASTPZ010000243.1:0-14378 GCA_035761965.1 Flavisolibacter sp.
TGTAAAGGAAGCGGTCGCAGAGGGCGGGATCGATGAGGACAGATACCTTAGCTATTGCAGCATGCTTGATTCGATCGATGAGCAGCGAAAATGGTAAGGCCTTTCGAGCACGAAAGTTTGACGTATGTGCACGAAATAGAAGATCAGGCGGTCCGGTTGTTCACCAGTTTGCCGGCGAGCACATTGGCAAGATCCACTACTGCCTTGTTATCCCTTTTTCGCGCGTCTTTTGTTTTAGTAGGAAAAACCGATATGCCATTGTAGATGCTGTAGTGAAGCGTGAGCTCGTGCTGGCCCATATGAAAATCCCAGCTGATGGCATCAAAATCATCTTCCTTGTTAACAAAGCTTACAGCAAAATCATCGGTCAGTATGCCCGCGATCTGGTAAAATCTTTTCAGTCCGCCATCATGTTCGATAACGGCTTCGGTACAACCGAAAGTTGTTCGTAGGGTGAGACTCATAAAAAGGAATTTTCAGTAGTGAACAATCAATAATAAGACAACAAACAGCACTGTTATGTTGCATTATGCAATTGTTATGCCTTGAACTTCCCTGCTTTTCTTTGTTCTTTTTTAGACATGTCGAGCACTTTCTCAGCGCCAACGTTCCTGCCGTTACTTGGGCAGCCCGAACCTTTTTTAAACAAGCTGCAGGAGGAGAGAAGAAGTGAGAAGCTGCAGAAAATAATGAAGTGGCGAACAGTTTTCATGATAACGGTTTCCTATAAAGATAAAACAAAATACCGGAGCCGGGGTGGGACAGTCCTATTATTTTAATTTGTTGATTACCAGCTATAATACCTGCAATCAGCGCATTTCCGCCTGCTTCTCGCGGGGGAACGCCGTTTAAAACCGGATCGGGATGTTTGCGCGTTTCTCCGGCGCTAGCGGCTTTGCCCGGCTTCGTTCACGCTATCAAACCATCGCGCATAACCTATATAGTTATTGGCAATGCGGTTAATCTCTCCTTCCACCTTTTCAGCCGATATCTCCTTTACTTTTTTCGCGGGCACGCCGGCATAGATGGACCCTCCTTCACAAATCATCCCCTCCAGCACAACAGCGCCGGCGGCGATGATGGTATTGCTATGGATAACGGCATTGTCCATTACGATGGCACCCATGCCGATCAGTACATTATCATGCACCTTGCACCCGTGAACGGTCGCATTATGACCAACCGACACATTGTGTCCTATTTCGGTAACGGTTCGCTTGAACGTGCAGTGGATCACGGCTCCATCCTGGATATTGACCTTATTGCCCAACCTTATGCTGTTGACGTCGCCCCGCACAACCGCGTTGAACCAAACGCTGCACTCGTCGCCCATTGTTACATCTCCAACAATGGTAGCATTGGGCGCAACAAAGCATTTCTGTCCCCATTTTGGAAACTTATCTTCTACGGGTAATACAAGGGCCATAAAAATCTTTGCGCAAAGATGGGTAAAATCCGGCAGCCATGCCGGGGCAGGCAGGTATTGGCCTCTTTTGCTACATTCGCGCATGAATCTGCGCCAACTTTTCCTGCACAACCTCGCCCAGACCTCAACCGCCCCGTTGGCGCTGGAGATCGTTAAAGCGGAAGGTTCTGTGCTGAGGGATGCAGCTGGTAAAGAATACATCGACCTTATCGGGGGCATCAGCGTGGCCAATGTAGGTCATCGCCACCCAAAGGTGATCGAGGCTGCAAAGAAGCAGCTTGACAGCTATCTCCACGTGATGGTGTATGGCGAGCTGGTCCAGAGTCCGCAGGTGGAATATGCGAGCCTGCTGAGCCGGCACCTGCCTCCTTCCCTCAACAATGTCTATTTCACCAATTCCGGCGCCGAGGCCGTGGAGGGAGCTATGAAGCTGGCCAAGAGGGCAACGGGGCGTACGGGTATCATCGGCTTTGAGCATTCGTATCATGGCTCCACGCAGGGCGCGCTTAGCATACTGGGCAGCGAGTACTGGCGCAATGCATTCAGGCCCCTGTTACCAGGTATCAGTCATTTGCGGTATGGGTCCTTCGAAGATTTGGCGAGGATCGATGAGCAAACTGCCTGCGTGGTTGCAGAGACCGTGCAAGCCGAGGCCGGGATACGCGCGCCGGAGGCCGGATGGCTGGAAGCGCTTCGCCGCCGTTGCCATGAGACCGGCACCCTGCTGGTGCTCGATGAGATACAGGCCGGTTTTGGCCGTACAGGAAAATTATGGGGCTTTGAACATTTTGGCGTGGTACCTGATATCTTATTGCTCGGCAAGGCCCTTGGCGGGGGCATGCCGCTTGGTGCATTCGTTGCCGACAGGTCACTGATGCAGCATTTGAGCGATAATCCTGTGCTTGGCCATATCACTACCTTCGGCGGACATCCTGTTTGCTGTGCTGCCGGTATGGCTGCCTTTGAAGCCCTGCTGGAGCAGGACATGCTCCGGGAAGTAGGGGAGAAGGAGGAGCTGTTCAGGTCACTGCTGGTACATCCCATGATCAGGGAAGTACGCTCCTTCGGTTTGTGGATGGCCGTGGACTTCGACAGCTTCGGCACCGCAAAAAAGGTGATTGACCGGGCCATTGAAGGCGGGGTGCTTACCGATTGGTTCCTGTTCGCTTCGGCCAGCCTGCGCATCTCCCCCCCGCTTAACATTACAAGAGAAGAGATCGAAAAAGCCTGCAAGGTTATCCTGGCCGCCATAGGGTAAATACCGCTCTACTGGAGTTGGGGACCAGGATTTTTTTACCCGCCATCCCTTCACTCAAAAACGAATTAAATTTTGAAATTCAAAAAACAGCTATTTACTTTGTATTACAAAGTGCTTTTATGATCGAACAAAACCAGCATTTGGAAACCTTGCAGGACATCAGGAAAATGATGCAGCGCTCAAGCCGCTTTATCTCACTGAGCGGGCTAAGCGGCATTGCTGCTGGTTTCTGGGCCCTGGCCGGGGCCTATGTGGCACATGACTGGATCTATAATATCAATGGCGGACATTATGAAGAAGTGGAAAACAACTACTCCGTAAGCCGCATCGATATGGACCAGCTCTGGGTGAAGCTGGTGTTGCTGGCGGCCACCGTGCTGGGACTTGCACTTCTGTCGGCGCTTTATTTTACCTGGCGGCGCGCTGGTAAAAGCAAGCTGCCTTTGTGGGATCATACAACACGGAAGCTTACGATCAATACCCTGATTCCCCTGGTGACAGGCGGTGTTTTTATCCTGGCACTCCTGCAGCGGGGCGAGTGGGCCCTGGTGGCACCTGCCTGCCTGGTGTTCTATGGGCTGGCACTTGTGAACGGCAGTAAGTACACGCTCAGCGATATCCGCTATTTGGGTATGATGGAGATTGCACTGGGCTTGTTGAACACACAGTTTGTTGGCTATGGACTTTATTTCTGGGCACTCGGCTTTGGCGTACTGCATATCGTTTATGGTTTTATTATGTGGTGGAAGTATGAAAGACTGCCCGCCGCGGAGATCAATTGAGAGGAAGAATACCCTACCGGATGGCAGCAAAAAACCCTATATCAGGCTTAAATAAAATCTTTGATAACCGCATCAGGCTGGGTGTGATGAGCATTCTCATGATGAACGAGGAAATAAACTTCAACGACCTCAAGCAGATGCTCGAAGTAACCGATGGCAACCTGGCCACGCACCTGCAGACCCTTGAGGAGAGCAGCTTTATTAAAGTGCAAAAAGGTTTTATAGGGCGAAAGACCAATACGACCTATTCCATAACGCCTTCCGGTGAAAAGGCATTCAAAGATCATATCGAGGGATTGGAAAGGATGATCAAAGGCGTGAAATAAATTTTTTTGTCCATTTACTTTGAAATAGAAAGTGCTTTTTAATACGATAAATATGAACCGGGTTTCAGCAAGAATTTATCTTACGGCCAACCTCACCGCAGCGATACTGTTTGCCTTTGTCATGGTGAATCTGCCAGCTGGCATCATCATCTGGATCCTGGGTATACTCTTTTCGGCGGTGCTGAGCTTCCCTTGTTTCCTTGGGCTGAGGTCAGCCCTTTGGCTCATTGGGCAATGGCGTCTTTCTTCCCCGGCAGCCTGGGGCTTTCTCCTGGTAGCAACCATGTTGCTGTCCTGCCTGCCTGCGGCCCTGTTTTGCATCGCGGAAGGGATGAAAGAATTTGCCCTGTTAAGTCTGCTACTTGGCCTGCCTAGCGCTACGCTTTCAATCCTCGTCAACATACCCTCCATCCATTCTTTTATTCAATCTTCTTCATATGGCAATAAATAAGGATCTCCGGATCATCAGAAGGCTGCTGGCATTTTTTATGGCAGCACTGTTCCTTAGCGGTGCTACCGCCATTCCCGTGGATGCGGAGCTAAGCCTGCTGCTCAAATGGGTGAGCAAGGATGGCTTCCTCTATCCCTGGCTTCAAAAAGTGCTTGTCGCTTACCGCGATGTGCAGGAAAAGCATCCATTTCTCTTATATGGATACGACTGGCTGGCCTTTGCCCACTTCGTGCTGGCCATCCTCTTCATCGGACCATACAGGGATCCCGTCAAAAACATCTGGGTGCTTGAATTCGGGTTGATCGCCTGCGTGCTGGTGCTGCCTCTTGCTTTTATTGCCGGCGCATTTCGCGGTATCCCGCTTGGGTGGCAGCTGATCGACTGTGCCTTTGGTATCATCGGTTTTATTCCCTTATGGATATGCCGGGTACGTACGCTCAGGCTGGCAGCCATGAAGAACCATAGTACCGCCATCCTGCGCAATTCAACTTATAAACCGGTTTTATGAGATGAAGCCTGCAAAACCGGCCTTTCGGTTTCCAGTGTTCCCGCCGGATGAAAACGCATAAGAAACATACCCAGACTTGCAATGACAATCGAGACTTCATTCATTGACAATAGAAATTTTTATGAACCTTTTTAAGCATGTTACCAATACCTGGCTGCTTTCCCTGCTGCTGCAGCCGCCTGTATTCTTTCTTTATTTCTACCGGCTCTACCAGGAAGGAAGCGCGCTGGTATTTCCACAGATGCTGGCCTTCAGCTTTGCTTTCTCCTGGCCTGCATACCTTCTTAATCTCCTGTGCTTTGGGCTGATCAGGCTGATGCCAATTACAGGGCATAGCAAGTTCCTTACCTGGCTGCTGCTGTCTTCGATGAACCTTGGTTTGACCGTTTTTTCCGATTGTTTTTTTTTATTCAATACCCGGTTCTTCAATGATTTTATCCTGCTCAGCATCCCAAGTTTTATTGCGGGCTGGCTGGCCATCCTGCTTCGCTACCGGCAGTTTCAACACTTTGCCCTGCACGAGGAAGGGGCTGCAGCATAATTTATGGCAACATCCTGTTATGTGGCCTTCGGACAGGAATAAGATATTTTTTCTCAGTTAACATCATTCTCAATCCAACAGACCCGCGACGGTCATTCTCCTTCAACTCAATAATCCATTCTGTATGACATCTCTAAAAATTCTGCTCAAGGACAAGCGAATCCTGGCTGGCTGGATCGCCATCGCCCTCTCTGCGCTGGTCTTCTGTCTGCCACTCTTTACCGGAATCGATCCGGATGGTTTTGGTCTCATTGCCTTTCATTTTGGACTGGCTGTAACCTACCTGTTTTCGAAGCTTATCTTTCGTGGGGCCAAACAGGAAGTAGGATTGATCCATTACCAGTTCATTAAGCTGATCCTCTTCCTGATCAGTGCGTATGCGCTTAACCGTGAAATGGAGGTATTTGCTGCCTCACCTGTTTGGCTCAGTGTCATTCTTGTGCTGGGTTGTTTAAGCTTCCTTGCTGCGCCCTTGTTGCACCTGGCACCGGCTTTTGCGAGGTTTATATTCTTTGCTGTTTACGGATTGGTCTTTACCATTTTTCTTTACCTCGCAATTTCATTGCTACCTCTGTATGCTTTCAGCGCTTTCGCTATTATCGGGCTTGGCTTTTCTGTGCACAGCTTTATTCCGCTCCTGTTTACAATCGCCATCCCTATTCTGGTTCGCCGCCTGGTGGTTAACAATCGCGAGTACTGGGGCTTTGGACTGGGCATTGCAGGTGCCTTGCTGGTTTGCATCATCTTTGTTGCCGGCTGGAGCAAGCGTCTTAACGAGATCAACGACCGGTATGCCAAGGCCATGGTGGAATACGACAGCCAGCTGCCGATATGGGTGCAGGTAGCGCAAGTGCTGGATAAGGACCGTACAACTGAAAAGATCCTGAAGACCGGTCTTGTTTATAAAGTTCCTTCGGATGATATCAATTTCCTATGGCGTATGCCAAACAGGAATTTCGGGGAAGAGCAGCTGCTGCATGATCCTCTCGTTGTGCTTGCACATGTTTTATGTGGCGAAGTAAGGCTGCCCGAAGCCGATCGCATTAAGGTGCTCCGGTCTCTTTACAATGCGAGGCACCAGGCGCTCGACCGGCTCTGGTCGGGCGACCACCTCAGCACAAGCCAGGTAGCCACACGCGTTAATGTATGGCCTGAGATGCATCTTTCCTATACAGAAAAGATCATCACGGTATCCAATCACCAGGCCAAGCGGGCCTGGCCAATAGAGGAGGAAGCTATCTATACTCTGCATATGCCGGAAGGCGCGGTGGTTACCTCGCTCTCTCTTTGGATTGATGGAAGGGAAGAAAAAGGTATACTCACTACAAAGGAGAAAGCGGAACAGGCTTATACGACTATTGTTGGAAGGGAAAGAAGAGACCCGTCGGTCATACACTGGCAGGAGGGAAATTCGGTCTCTGTGAGGGTTTTCCCTGTAATAGCGGGAGGAAGCCGCATGTTCAGGATCGGCATCACGGCGCCGCTGCGTAAGCAGGGTAGCCGGTTGTCATATGACAATATATGGTTTGAAGGCCCTGATGCAGGCAATGCCCGCGAAACTGTAAGGCTGGAAATGATCGGTTCGGCAGAATCCTTTATCCGGCAGGCTTCCTTTGCGCCGGAAGGAAGCCAGGTCTTTACACGAACAGGCTCTTACATGCCCCGCTGGGACCTTCAGTTCAATGATCCCGGCATGAAGCCACACGCTTTTTCTTTTGATGGCTATAGTTACGTGATGAAGCCCTATTTCAAGCAGCGTTCCCCGGTCGTATTCAAAAATGTTTTTCTGGATGTGAACAGCTCATGGACAATAAAGGAATGGAATGATGTGTGGAATGCCCTCGAGGGGCGGGACGTATGGATCTATGATCGTGAGCTGAGGAAGGTGAACAGAAAAGCCGACAAGGACGCTCTGTTCAACCAGCTGCATCGCCAGCGTTTCTCGCTTTTCCCTTTTCATCTGGTGGGCGACAGGGAGAGTTCCCTGGTGATCACCAAGTCGGATGCTTATTCTCCCAACCTCTCCGACCTGGAGGGAAGCGGATTTATGCTTAGCATGCAGCAAATGGATAATGATCTTCCTGTTATGGTCTTTCATCTCGGTCATGATTTTTCGCCTTATCTGCGTTCATTAAAAGAGTTCAGGCTGTTTCGTTTTGAATTTGGAGACAGTCGCATGCTGGGAGACATTATGAAGAAGAATGAATTCGCAAAGAACGACGAAACCGACGACGACCTTGTGATTCACTCAGCCGAGCTTATGATCAGCAGAAGGCCGGGAAGCTTGCAGACTTCTGCACCGGACCACCTCATGCGCCTTTTTGCCTATAACAGCATCATGCGAAAAACCGGCAGTGCCGGCCTTAGGCGCGATAGCACCGTGAATTTAGACCTGGTAGAAACTGCAAAACAGGCCTATGTGGTATCGCCGGTATCCAGCCTTATTGTGCTCGAAACACAGCGCGACTATGACCGCTTTGATATCAAAGCAAGCGAAAATAGCCTGAGGAACGCTTCCATTCAAAACAAGGGGGCAGTGCCCGAGCCTGGTGAATGGGCATTGATCATCATGGCAGGCCTCATGCTCATATTCTTTGTCTACAAATGGAAACTCAATTGAAATGGACTTGCAGTTGAGCATCAATAAAGGTCATCAAGTAGCTGAAAAGAAAGATCCGGCTTTTGTGTTTGCCCTGGCTGCAGCAGGGTCAGTTTTCCTCTATGATTATATCGGTGATATTTTGCCATCCTTCCTGCTGGCTGCCATGGCTGTTTTTGTAACGGCCCGGCAGGCATCCGGAAAACCCAGGACGGTGCTTGGCATTATGCTCATGCTGCTATTGCTGCTAACCTTCCTTGTGCCGGTCAAAACGCTGCTGTTTTTTTCTTTTGCATGTCTGGTATTATACCTCATGGAAGGCTGGGGATTTTCCTTTGGCTTTTTCAGTTTCGCTGCCATCGTTACTTGCTCATCGGTCTTTTCCTACCTGGCAGATGTAGCTGGCTTTTCGGTGCGTCTCCAGCTCTCTTCCCTGGCGGGGAAGCTGTTCTCGCTTTGGCAAAATGATGTGACGGTGGCCGGCAATACGATCTTCCGCGGACCGGACGAGTTTTCCGTAGATCCCGCCTGCATGGGTCTTCATATGCTAGTTACTTCCTTATTGCTGGGTATCGTGTTCGCAGGTCTGTGGCAAAAAAAGATAGGCAAGATTCTTTCCTGGCCGGCTGCGCTCTTGTACCTGCTTTTTATTTTGGCAGCGAACATCTTTGGCAATCTCATAAGGATATTGCTGCTGGTGCAATTTGTGATACTGCCGGACAGCTGGCTGCACGACATGGTAGGTATGGTTTGCCTGGCAGTTTATGTATGTCTGCCAGCGGCCTTTGTTTCAAGGCTGCTGGTAAGCAGGATGGGTAATCGGCCGGCACAGCAGCCCCTCATTGCATCGCGGATCAGCCACGCAGCCAACTGGCTATTCCTGCTTGCCTTTATTGCCGCAGCCATACGAACAAATTCAGCCGATACCTATGCGAGGTTCGCCAATGTTCATGAGCGGCCGCTGCCGGGGTATAAGGCTTCCCTGTACCAGCGTGGTATCGTTAAGCTTGATGGCGGGACAAGTCTGGTATACATCAAGTTCATCAGGGGATTTTATGATACCGATCATCATCCCTCCATCTGCTGGAAGGGAAGCGGCTATTCTTTCAGCAACATAGAAGAAAAAAGCCTGGCCGGCACTCCCGTATTTACGGCGCGGCTGGCCAAAGGGGCAGATACTTTATATACTGCCTGGTGGTATGGGAATGGGAGGTCCAGCACCCTTGATCAATGGCAATGGCGGTACAGCATGCTGAAAGGCGAACCAGCTTACGCGGTGATCAACATAACCGCTTCAGACGAAGTTGCCCTTGACCGTGAAATCCGAAGGTTTGGCCAGCCTTCTATTACAAAACAATTATTCAAACATTAAAATGAAAAAACAGGTTGAAAACCCGGGAGCCATCAAGACCGATGTCTTTTCGTGGAAAGCAAGGATGAGAAGCTTCATTTATGCAGGCCAGGGCATCGTGGAATTTTTTGGCACCTGCCACAATGCAAGGATCCACCTTGCCGCTGCAGCAGTGTCCTTATCCATGGGTTTGCTACTTCACATCAGCCGCATAGAGACCATCGTCATTATTTTTTCCATAGCGTTCGTTTGGGTTGCAGAGATGGTCAATACGGCATTGGAGAAGGCTATGGACTTCATCAGCCTGGACAGGCATCCGGCCATCAGGGCGGTGAAAGACCTTGCCGCAGGCTCGGTACTGGTTGCGGCGCTTGCCGCGGCCTCTGCGGGCCTTATCATCTTTATTCCAAAAATCTCAAACCTTTTATCATGAACACAATTTCAAGCGAAAGAGCCGGTCGCAACGGAGCCGGACAGGTCCTGCTGCTTTGCACCGTTTTCAGCATGGCCCTCTTAGGTTTTCGTATGATCTATACCGGTTCACACCTTTTTGTCTTTCTTGCCTGGAATCTTTTTCTTGCCTGGATCCCTTATGCCGTCATGATGCGGCTTTGTTCAAAGCAGAGAAAAGACTGGCAGCTGCTGACCGGTGGGCTGGTCTGGCTGCTGTTCCTTCCCAATTCCTTTTACCTTGTTACCGATCTTTTTCATCTTGATATGAACCAGTTTGTTCCGTTATGGTACGATCTGGCCCTGCTATTCGCTTTTGCCTGGAATGGCATTCTGTTCGGCCTGCTTTCTCTCAATATGGCTGAAAGGCTGCTGGAAAACCGTCTTGGCAAAAAGCCCGGCCTTTACTTTCTTTTGCCTGTAATGGCTTTGAATGGCCTCGGCGTATATGTAGGCAGGTACCTTCGTTTCAATAGTTGGGATGTGCTACCGATCCCTTTCAGCTGACAAAGCAGCTTTTTTACCTGGTTGTTCACCCGGTGCAGAACCGTTTCGACTGGAGCATGATCCTTTGTTATACCGCCCTTATGACAATTGTATACCTCACGGTGAAAAAAGTTGGCAGGGCCCTATAAAAAAGAGACACCCGGAGGTGTCTCTTTTTTATGGATGTTAAGACTTGTCTAGAAATCGAGTCCCAGCGCCAGGTAGGTTTGCGGGCGTCCCTGGAAGAAACCGTTCATCTGCCAGGCAACATCGAATCGAACAAAATAGCCCAGCAGGGTGCTGCGGGCACCAAAGCCATAGCCGCCTGCGAAGGGACCGATACCGCCGGCCTTTACCTTTACCAACAGGCCGGAAGCGCTGTTGTTGCCATAGGTAACGCTTGGTCTTTCGAAATTGTCGTAAGCGCCATTCCATGCCGTACCCAGGTCAATGAACTGCACAAGCTGGAAGTTGCGCAGGAAGGCATTATTGATAGGGCGGTTAAGCAGGGTACTGAACACCGGCATGCGTATTTCGCTGTTGATGACCACATTGTTATTGCCGTTTGCGGCGTTCTGCTTAAAGCCTCTTAGGTTAACGGCCAGGGCCTGGTAGGCATAGTTGCCATCAGGGTCAGGCCTGTTGTTGGGATCGAAATAGCGGTAGCCGGTTACGGTTTGCGTATTCTGATCGATCTTTTCGTTCTCTCTCAGCTTCAGCCATCCGTCCACACCACCGAGATAGTATACGACCTTTTGATTACCCCAGGAGAAATCACCCGCTGCCCTCACGGCCCAGATCACGTTTCGATAAAGCGGCTGGTAATGCCTGGCATCGAAGCCTGCGTTAAAAAGAAAGCGGCCTTCGGTGTTGCGCACATCACTTATTTGCGAGAACCAGTCTACATAGGCCTTCCAGCGGAGGCCTTGCCAGATGTTCATGGTCGGGTTGAGGGTATTGTCGTGAACATACTCGAGCGATACCTGGCCATAGGTCTTTTTATCATCCGGCCTTTTCAGGTTGTTTTGAGAAATAGAGGGGAAGACATTCACATCGAAGCGGGGACCAACCGAAGCCCTCAGGCTTCTTATCCTGTCCAGCGCATACCTTACGCGGGCAAGGTAATAGTTCGAGTTCTGCTTTACAAACTCCTGCACATTGTTGATGATAACTGTGTTCTCGGCGCTGCTCCTGTAATAGGTAAAGCCCCAGTCGAGCCTTTTTCTCAAATTGGTGAACTCAAATAGGATGTCATTATCTCTCAGGTTAGGGGCCAGGCGGAAACCGCCGGATACCTTGTAATCTTCAAAAAGGTCTGCTGTTCCTACCCTGATGAGTCCATTGAGGTTGCTTCCGTTGGAAGGGTCGATCGGGCCCGAGCCTCCGCCATAGGGCAGGTATTTGTTCACCACGTATACTGTATTGTTCAAACCGGCTACCACATAGTCGTTAAAGAACTTGGGCGGACGGTATTCGTACAGCTTTGCTTTCTTGAGTACAGGGTCAGATGGTATTTCTTCGGACTCAAAAATGCGTCCGAGCTGCGACGAGTCTCTTTGCTCCCGCTGTTCGTTCTGAAACTCGCTGTTGAAGAAATCAGTCTGTACGCGGGTGGAGTCTCCAGGCTGCTGCGGCCGGTCGAGTCCTGCTTTGTCTGCGGCAATGCGAAGCTGCTCGCTTTGTTTTCTTATGAACTCTGTAGGCTTGGCGCTTACATTGCGGCGGCGGAGTGTATTCTCATCAATGCGCAGCCTGTAAAGGAATTTAAAATCACCCTGTCTTGTTACCTCGCTCACCAGGCTGTTGTCGCCGGCCGTTCTTGTTTCGAGCAGGCTGCTTTGGTAGTTGGTGAGCGGAAACACATAGGCGGAATCCGTGGTTACGGAAAAATAGCCCACCGAATCGATATCGGTTTTACCCCATTCTTTAAGAACGCTGTCTACCTCTTTTTCCGGCGGGTTGCGGAGGATCTCATCCCCGATATAAACCAGGGTATCGAGCCCAGCGCGCTCCGATTTAAAGAAGCCTGCGTAGCGGTTGCCGATCCCGTTCTCATCGCTCACAAAAGTAAAATGGGTGGTATTGTATTGTGATGGGAAGCGCGCATTTCCAAAGCGCTGGGTCGTAAGCTGCGATACCTGCTTGAACTCCGATTTATTCCAGTTGTCGATCAGGAAGATATTGTAGCGCCTTGCTGTGATGGCGGTATCTGCATTCACAGCCGTTGCCGAAGGCCGGTTGCTGGAGAAGATGATGCCCGTTTTTCCGGGAAAGGCCACGAAAGAGGCATCCAGGTCATCGTAGATATCATTGGTGATCTGCTCAACCGATTGCTTGTCGATCTTGTAAACAAAAATATCCGTTTGCCCGCTCTGCACCGCGCTGAAGATAAGCGTATTGGCATCAAGCATATACTTCATATCCTGCACCTGCGTAAACATGGGCAGCTCCTGCTTGATGGTTTTTACCCGGGTGATGATGTCGTAAACAAAGAGCTTGGTTTTGCCATGTTCGTTGTATACAACGGCAAGGCGCGTGCCTTTGCCATCCCAGGCCAGAAGGGGATAGTTGGGATTGATCTCATCCTCGCGGGTACGGGCGCCAAAGCTGAGCAGTACCTTCCTGTCTACAAAATTCGGGTGAAATACCACGCTGTACTTGCCCTGCTTGAATTCAACGGTCGCATAGGCAAAGCTGCGGGGCTGCGGGTTGGCATTGAAGCGGATATAATCCTTTTTGCCTACTTCTTCTACAACGGAGAGCTGGCCGCGCGGAGCAAGACGGCGACCCCTGATATCCTTATAATACTTCTGAGCCTCATCTGTCATGAAGTCCTTCAGAACATCCTTGAATTTTTTCTTGGCGATCTTTTGGGTAGCGCTGTTGAGGTTGCGGTAGATGCGCGAAAGGTAGAGCAGGTAGGTGGTCTTGGCCTTTCCATAGCGGTTGCCGATGTAGTACCAAAAAGCATGTCCTGCAAGATTTGGCTTGGCAAAAGCAAAATGGTAGAAGTTTTTGTACTCGCCGCTCAGCAGGGCATTCTTCAGCTGGTCGTCAAGACTGGTATTCCATTCTTCGGCGGCATACTGGATGTAGCCGTCCGTCAACCATTTCGGAAGATCAAGCAGGGTCTGGTTAGCGGCAAATTCTCCGAGGTCGTCTCCAAAAAGCACGTTCGATACCAGTATGCCGGCTATGCCCTGGCGGATCTGCCTTCTCAGGTTCTCGTGGTTGCCGTCGAAATAGATCAGCATTTTATTGTTCACCAGCTTTGTTACGCCGCCGGTATTCTGCCAATCTATGCCGATGCCGATATTCGACTGCTGCATTTCGTCAAAGCTGTTATAAACAGCAATGTTCGCGCGGCGCTGGAGGCCGTATTCAACAAATTCCTCCAGCTGCGACAGCTCTTTTTCGGCTACCTGGGCAACATATTTCCCGATCTCCAGGCCGTCCTGGCTGAAATAGGTATTGAAGTTCTCAGTCTGGTAATATTTCCAAGTAAATTTCTGGTATTGTATCCTGTTCTTGCCATACTCCACAGCATTCACTTGCGCCTGGCCGCTGATGGAACACAGGGCAAGCAATGTGGCACAGGCCAACCGGCCAATCGATCTATTCATAAAGTATGAGGTGATTTCTGTTTAATAAGCTCCCGATTTGGATAGTAAATTGCACTTAAAAATACAAAAAAGCTGCATGCTAACGGTTCAGCCATTTACCTTCAACCCTGTCCAGGAGAATACTTATATCGTGTACAACGAAAAAAGGGACTGCTGTATTATAGACCCCGGTTGTTATTTTGCCTCTGAGGAGCAAGCTTTAAGAGATTTTATCGTTCTGCAATCGCTCCGTCCCCTTTACCTGCTCAACACACATTGTCATCTCGATCATATCTTCGGCAACCGCTTCATTCAAAAGACCTTCGGGCTTGAGCTTCACCTGCACCAGCTGGAGAGGCCCGTACTGGATCATGGTCCGGCATCTGGACAGCTCTGGCAGCTGCCTTTCGACAACTACGAGGGTCCGCTCCATTACCTTGCCGAAGGAGATAAGCTGCGCCTTGGCGACGACGAGCTGGAAGTGCTCTTTACCCCGGGTCATTCACCTGGCAGTATCAGCTTTTACAGCCACGACAACAAGTTGCTCATCAGCGGCGACGTGCTTTTCCAGGGAAGCGTAGGACGGACCGACCTTCCG
>DASTPZ010000244.1:0-5566 GCA_035761965.1 Flavisolibacter sp.
TTAAGACATTTTGACCAGCCTGAAGTTCTAACGCACAGACTCAAAATCTATCAACTGGAGTGATTTTTTCAAAAGAATGGGTAATAATTGCCCCGCACCATGCGCAGACAGGCTTCCGACAAGATTATGGTCAAGGTAATAGCAGGCAATAATAAGTATGCGCTGAGATTTCTTGATCTGGCCACTTACGAACCTCTTACGAACTTGCCTGACGAAAAGTTCATAAGCATATTTACATACCGCGCCTTTTTACGCCTCGGCTGATAAAAGATCCTGAAAGGTTTCAGGAATGACCGCTACAGCATTACCTGGATTGAGCGAGCTCATCCTTCACAGCAGCCGCTGCCGCTGGCTTGTTGGCAAATTTTTTCAGGAAATCCTGCTTGGAGTCGTGATATGAAGAAACGAGTCCGATTTTATAAAGGCTGAAGATATAGATCCACGCCAGGTCCAGCTGGTAAGGCAGAAAGCCTGCCCTGGCGCTGCCTGGATAAAGATGGTGATTATTGTGCCATTCGCCGGCAAACCATCCAGGCCTGTTCTGGTTCACGGCCAGGTTGCTGCGGTCGAAATCTATTCCATCCACATGCTTTTCCTCTCCCTTACCATGACCGGTATAGTTAAATGCCCTTACCAGCACAAACCAAAGCATGGCTGCGCTGAACATGGCTGTAGCCAGTGCATGTCCGCCCATCAGGTAAAAGGCTGTATACCAAAATGCCCAGTTGAGAAGCCAAAGCGTAACAGTATACAAAGGCGTGGCGACCGAGCCCCAAACCTGGTATTGAGCATAGGTATTGATGCTGACACCTGTATGCTTCATAAATGCCGCAGTCTTCCGGTAGGAAGCTTCGTCCATCTCCTTATTGATGCTTTGATGATTTACGTCCGAAAGCATGCAGTAGAGAAACCCTCCCCTCGCATTGTAGGGGTCGCCTGGCATATCGGATTTTGAATGATGAACATGGTGGGATATAACATAAATCTCCTCCGGAAAGGTCTTGATCACAAGGTTCTGGGTAATGAACCGCCAGATAGGATGGCTGAATTTATAAGACTTGTGTGTGCAATAACGATGGAACCAGATGGTACCATGCGTACCCATGATGATCATGCTGTATACCGCGATGGCGATGGCCAGCTTCCAGGAAAAATAATAAACAAGAAAAGTAAAAAAGAAAGGAAGCATGCAAAGGACCATCACCCAACTGATCGCTGAAATCCAGTTTTTTCTCGTCTTGAAAACATTTACTCTCGAAAAAGCTTCTTTGAAAAGCTGCTTGGTAGTAGGAACAATTAATTCGCCTTTTTCATCTTTCCAACCATAGGAAGGAGTTTGGAGTACGTGATCGATAAAAGCCATAGAAAAATTGATATTGAAATTGGACGTTAATTGTATGATTAATATGAAGATAAGTTTAAAATCTCTTCCAGTCAAATAACTTGTTCACGCATTAAGTTAAATAACATGCCTAACTCTTCTGTTAGTCGCTCTCAGCGAGAAGGGTAAAGAAGGCTGATCGCCGTTGCAAACTGCGACAGTATTGCCTTTCGGAGATAACACATCCATAGGGAACCGCCCTGACCTGGGTTTTATATGTTGCAATAAAAAGCTAATCAAGACCGATAGACTGTTAAAGACTCAACTCATTGTTGATGGTCCTCTTTAAACAGGTGATCTAACCGCAGCGAAAGGCACAGCGATCTTCCGCCCGTCTGGAAGCTCGGCTATATACCCGTTTGCATTCACTGCCAGCGGTACCAGTTGTGTATCGGGCTTTACAATTTCATTGCCTGCTTTCTGCTGCCTGACCAGCTTTAGTATACCCGTGAGCTTTTTCTCTGGTATTGCGGGTGCACTCTTCAACTTGCGGTTAACAAATACCAAAGGATCTACCGGTCCGGAATAAGTATAAATCCCAAAATGAAGATGAGCGGGTGTATGACGCGCGTTGCCTGTATTGCCTACCGTACCCAGGGTTTCTCCTTTTTTTACCTGCTGTCCTTCGCGAACCCTTTGCTCGTCCAGGTGTGCATAATAGAGGGTATAGTTCTTCCCTTCGGGTCTCAGCCATACTGTCTTTCCGCCTATGCCGCCTTCGCGTACAGCGGTTATCATGCCGTCTGCAGCAGCAACAGCCGGACTTCCTTTTGGCGCAAATATGTCGATTCCTTCATGCCTGCGCTTACCTCCGTCACGCGAGGCGCCCCAGAGGCTGCCGATATTGGCCTTGCTGCTGCTTACCGGGAAGCCCAGGCTGGGCCCAACCGATACAGATAAGCTGTATTCACCCGTGCGGAAAAGCTCGGGCTGAAGACGCAGGATATAGATGCCTGCCTCATCGGACTCGAGGCTAAATTCGCTACTGGCTGTATCAGCAGACAGCAAATGGACAGCACCTGCATCCTGCTGCCTGAACAGGTCGGCATACAGTATAAAGGAAGCAGTAGCTTTTCTTTGAATACGGAAGTAAAGCTTTTCACCCTGGCGGGCAGTGAAGCGAAGACCCAATGCACGCGGCTTGTCAGTATGGAAATATCCTTTCTGGCTATAGGGAAGCTGCACGGCTTGCGGGTCGCGAAGAGCAGACTCAGAGGCAGCGAGCCATAACCTTCCTTCCGGCGTATCCTCTAACCCTGTATCATCCAGCTTCTCGGCGTATTGCTCGTGCGGAGTTCTCTTGGCAAATAAACCGGGACGTCTTACTTCACACGAAGTGCCGACCATTGCCACCAGCAAAATAATAGTAATCAGGTTTTTCATATCGGTACCCGCAGGGAGCAAACAGGAAGCCGGAAAAGGTGAAGAAAGTATTAAGAAAGCTTCGCTTCCCTGTATACAACCAGTTGTTGACGAGGCATGCATCTATTTGAAATAACCCGAAAACCCGGCAAGCATGAAATTTCTTCTGCGGGCAGAAACGCTCAGACCGGTTCTTTAATTAAGAAATATTAGAGCATTTATAAAGAGCAGGAAAGAGAAGCTATATATTTCGCTAACTTCAAAGAGTCGCAAGACGCACCTGGCTAGTAAGAGCCGGTTAAGCCGTCCCGGAAAAGTCAGACAACCAAGACTGCTAAAAAAGAAAAATGCCGCGGATTAAAGGCTGATGCAGCAATTACCCGGCAATATCACTCTTCAAAAAAACACCAGTTATGTTAGTAGCCAGTAAGCTTCCGCGGTTCATGGATTATCTATTCCTCCACTATCAAAGATTGTACGAACATTACTATGGCAGGCTTACGGAGCTATTCCCCTGCTACGACGGCCTTAGTGAAAACCTGTCTATCTCCGCGGATGAAAATTCCAATGAGACAGAAGACAAAGAGTTGATCGAATTGTGGAAGGAGTTCAAATAGTCCTGGCCAAAGTGAACAAGAGATCTATTCTGCTCACCAGGCGGTTCTTACAAGGTGTATCCCAGGGGCCTGTGAAGAACTGTATGAAATATGGAGGTAGTCGATACCATCCTGCCGACCTGTTCTATAATAATAGGTCATTTTCTTCTCGTTCAATTCTGTAGTAGTCATGGTACGCGAGACGTTCTGCATGCCCGCACAGGATTGGAACATTTCCCTGTAATAACCGCTCAATGGCGTAAAGCTCATGGACCGCGCCAGGGTATCAACAGAAAAATGCCCCGCCAGTTCCATAAACTTTTGCGGTGTGCAGCCTCCGTTAGAATGAGTTGGAAAGAACATGGTATAGATGCGGGCAGTGCCGTCAGCCTTGATATCGATGGCATCGGAACTGTTGTAGGCATGCATGAGCGTATCGCCTGCATAGCTATGAAAAAGACTCATATTAAAAACACCACGCTTCCACTGGCCTTTGAGTGCGGCCGGGAAAAAAGGCCTGTTCTTTTCCTTTATGCAGGCTGAGAATAAAATGGCCGCTAACATGCATGACAAGGTAACACTGCGCATCTATGGAATTTTAATCTCCTGACAAGCTCTACTCAATAAACGCTGCATGATCAGATGAAGTGCTTAAGCCATCCTGGCTTTTAACTGGCGACAGGATGTACGCCTGCTGCCTTTTTACAGTTCATACACGTTTTTTTGCATTTCATGCGCAAGCTGCGCCTTGTCATGCACGGAGCCAATAGATTCGCCAGGCGCTGAAAGCTTGCCGGAGGACTCCAGGCAGTCAAGACTTTGCCTTTCAAGACCGGGAAGGCCTTATAACACCGGGACAGAACCGGGACTGCATGTGAATACTCATACGGCCATGTCAATTTTCAGTCAAGTTCAAAACCATGAGCGAAAAACAACTGAGGATATTTGGTCCGCTGGCAATAGCCCTTTTTCAGCTCGTCTTTTTTTACAGCAACATCTGCGTTCTCGACCTGCTTACCTGCAGCGTGTACTCCGTATCCATCTGGGAGTGTGCCCGGTTTGCTGCCAAGATGGCCCGCAGAAAAGTGCCCGGTATCACACGCTTCAGCAAAAGAAGCATCTATCTCATCGCATTGATCATTCCGCTGACGATCGCCACCACCCTTCTCAATAGCCTTCTTGAGTCGACCCTAAATATGTCGACCCTGCATTGGCGCGCGTTTGTTGCCGTGGAAGGAATGAACATCATCATCTCCCTGGTTATCATAGGCATCTATGAAGGCATTTATTATATCGACCAATGGAAGCAGCTTCACGCCGAATCTGAGGAAATGAGGAAGATTAATTTCAACACCCAATATAAATTCCTCGAAGACCAGATCAAACCGCATTTTCTCTTTAACAGTCTTAATACGCTCGTTTCACTCATCACAAGCAACCCCAAAAAAGCCGAGGAATTTGTAGAGGAAATGTCGGCGGTTTATCGTTACCTGCTAAAAAAGAACAGGAATGAGCTTACCACGCTCAGGGAGGAGCTGTCCTTCCTGGAGTCGTTTATCATGATGCTGAAAACGAGGTTCGAAGAATCGCTGCAGGCAAGCATTGAGGTGGACAGAAAATACCATGAATATTATCTTCCCCCCTTTGTGCTGCAGATACTGGTTGAGAACGCGGTCAAGCACAATATCGTATCAAAAGAAAAGCCACTCCGTATCGTCATAAAGACCGACGGTGAAGGCAACCTGCTTGTAAGCAACAGCCTTCAAAAGAAAAAAGTGCTGGAGCCTTCCGATAAAACGGGGCTGGCCAACATTACCGAACGCTATAAACTCCTTAAAAAAGAAGACCAGCTTTATATCCTGGAAGAACAGGACCAGTTCAAG
Source organism: Flavisolibacter sp. (assembly GCA_035761965.1). GTDB lineage: Bacteria > Bacteroidota > Bacteroidia > Chitinophagales > Chitinophagaceae > Flavisolibacter. The sequence goes on from DASTPZ010000244.1 coordinate 5,223, forward strand.
GTTATCATACCACTGATCCAGACGAGCATTTACGAGGCTATTAAAGTATAATTGAAACCAGGTGCAGCGCTTATGAAAAAAAACTACTCATATAAACAAACAGCGCGGCGCGATCATGGGGTTCGGCTGCATCAAATTAACTGCATGAAGGTTTTAATTATAGAAGACGAAAAGCACGCAGCAGACCGCCTGGTGAAAATGCTCGATGAACGGGAAGAAGACATCAAGGTGCTTGGCATACTCGATACAGTGGAAGCTTCCATCGCCTACCTCAAAGAAGAGCCGGAAATAGACCTGGTCTTCCTCGACATCCAGCTCGGAGATGGCAAGAGCTTCGAGATCTT
>DASTPZ010000245.1:0-2443 GCA_035761965.1 Flavisolibacter sp.
TTACTTTTTGCTGCGCAGGTCGAGGTTATGGAAATAAAACAGCCTGGCTACATGCAATGAGCGATAACGGTTACCTGCCGGAAGCTGAATAAATATATTGGTATAACCGAACTGTATATTATCGCTCGCATTCACATGGTAGGCAAAGCCCAGGAAAAAACGATTCTGGTCGAAATAGTTGTTAACGACCTTTTTCCCAAAGTTGATGTGAACTTCGTCATTGGCGATGAATGACAGGTCACCCGGGCCAACCGGCTTGTTTGTGAGCGGAACCTGCAGGAGGAAATTGTACCGGATGCGGAAATTGAAATCATGGCCACTGCCAAGCGTCGAATCGTTCAGCACTTTTCTGCGAAAGCGTTCTTCAAGGCGCAGGTATTGCATGGTCTTCACCCGGCCATAGCTTGTATGCCACTGCACCTGCTGCCATGGCCTGTGCTCCGGACGTGTAACGTCGTTGTGACCAGCGGCCGGGAAGTGGGCGATATATGCATAGCCCGCCGTAAGCTTGGTGGCATTGTTCACATAGTAGGTTATACCTGGGCGAATGATGGCTACAGAAAGGTCCTTGAAAAAATTCTCCTTTGTCCTCAGCTGTCCATCGAACCAGGCACCCCAGCGCTTGCTGAAACGCGTCTGGTTAAAATAACCGGTCCATATCTGCTCTTCTACCTCCGTTTGCTTTACCTGGGCAATCAGCGGCGAAAACGCGAAAACAATAATTGTGAGAATGATTAATTTTTTTTTCATAATGCTGAAGATTAGTCCTGCAACAAGCCGTCAACAGTGATGGCAACATAATAAAGTCCGCCAATGGTAGGACCTGCGGCATATTGAATATACCTGTTATTGAAAATATTGGCTCCGCCGAGCTTAACCGTAGAGTAGAGCTTGGGAAGCCTCATGCTTACCTGGGCATCTACGGTGCCATAGGCAGGTATCTTGCCATTGGCGAGCGGACTTTCCCAAACAAAACCCGACTGCCATCTGTAAACGATATTGAAGCCAAGGTTCTTTATGATCTCCCTGTTACCAAAAGAAAGATTAGTGCTCCATCTTGGTGTGTTGAAAGCAGTCAGGAACACATCGCTTTGCTTATTGGTCACAATATCGTTGAAATTGATATTACCCGATAGCAGGAATTTTTGATAAACATTCCACGTAAGGCCCAGCGAAGACCCGTAATTCCTGTATTGGTTCCTGGCATTGGTGAATACACGGTAGCGGGTCTGGCGGCTGCGATTTGCCGCGAGCATATCGGTTACGGCTTCATCCGTCCCAACCCTTCCTGAATTGGGTACTGCAACCTCCACCTGTCCGAGAAAGCCGTCATACTCGTTCAGGTAAGCGTCGACATCGATAACCAGCTTGTTATTGGCCAGCACGCTCTTGTATCCGATTTCGAATGAGTTGATGCGTTCGGGCCTGGTGGCGGAAAGACTGGTCACTTCCAGCAAACCGCGGTTATTGAGCGCAGCCTGACCGGCGGGAACGCCGCTGTTCACATCCCTGTTAACGGCTGCATTAAAGCTATTGACAGAGGTCAGTGTATAAGAATTATCGAGATAGCCCAGCCCCTCATTGATATAAGGAAGACCGCCTACCCGGCGCACATTGCCATTATTGACAAATGACAGTGCTTCAAACAGTGCAGGGAAACGAAAGCCATTCTGGAAGGAAGCCCTGAAATTATGTTTTTTGGCAGCCGTATATACAAAGGCGAGGCGGGGATTGAGCTTTGGATCAAACTCAAGATTATGATCCAGCCTCAGGGAAGCAAACACCTTGAGCCTGTCATCAAAAAAAGTTTTGGTTGCCTGTGCAAAACCGCCGTATTTTTTATAATAAACGTTCTTTCCAAAGGAGCCGTCTTTGTCGGGCTGGCTTCTTTCATTTACCGGCCTGGAAAAATCCACGAAATTATTTCCATCGGGCACCACCTCGTACACGCGGAGGTCAACACCAACGAGCAGGTTCAAGAAACTGATCTTCTTTCCAAAATCATATTGCGCATCTGTATGGTACATCCGGCTTTTCTGGCGCAGCCAGGCGCCACCGGTACGGGGTGCGCCAGCGATGTTGGCATTTACATGATCCCAGTTATTGATGCCCGTGATCGTATCTTTCAACCGGTCAAAAGCAGCGGTGCCCGGCTCTACCCTGCCCTGGTCGGCTGCCTGCCGCGCCGTCTGCATGGCCGCTGCAAGGTCCTGGCCTGCGCCAAGAGCGTTTTGCAAAGCTGTTTTGAAACGGCTGCCCCATGCGCCGTTGGACAGGTGCGTGAGCTGGAGGTTGTCGGCCAGCGGCTTAACATTGTAAGAGTCGCCGGTCTTTTCTATCGACATATAGCTCCTGATGAAATAATGATCACCTCTTAGCTCGATACGATGATTCTGCACAGCTACATTGTCGAGCTGTATCTTATTGCCACGCTGGAAGACGC
>DASTPZ010000246.1:0-2333 GCA_035761965.1 Flavisolibacter sp.
AAGCTGAAAGCGGCGTTCACCGGCTGGTGCGGATCTCGCCTTTCGATTCCAATGCCAGGCGGCACACCTCTTTTGCCTCGGTCTTTGTATATCCCCTGGTTGACGACAGCATCAATATCGAGATCAGGGACAGCGAGGTAAAGATGGAAACGGCAAGGAGTGGCGGCGCAGGCGGACAAAATGTGAACAAGGTGGAAACCAAGGTAATGCTCACACACTTGCCTACCGGTATAGTAGTGGTTTGCCAGACCGAACGCTCCCAGCTTGGCAACCGCGAAAAGGCCATGCAGATGCTGAAAAGCCGTTTGTATGAAGAGGAATTGCGCAAACGCGAGGAGCTGAAGAATGCAACCAACGCCACTAAGAAAAAGATCGAGTGGGGCAGCCAGATCCGCAGTTATGTATTTCATCCTTACAAAATGATCAAGGATCACAGGACTGATTTTGAAGTAGGTAATGTAGGACCTGTTATGGATGGTGAGCTGGATGGCTTTATTAAGGCCTACCTAATGAGCGAGAAAGAAAACGAAAATGCCTAGGCTCGGTCCTTTATTTTTAACCCGGTATAAGCCGGACAAACATTCCTTTACTTAACAACATATCAATATGAACCAGGGATATTTCTCCTACCCATTGCCGGTAAATGAGCCTGTACATAATTATGGCCCGGGCTCCCCGGAGCGCACAGCTCTTCAGCAGGCGTTGAAAGAGCTTAAATCCAGGCCGGTGGATATTCCAATGTACATCGGTGGTGATGAGGTACGTACGGGCAAGCTGCAGGCCGTGCGCCCTCCGCACGAGACAGCGGTTACCCTCGGGCATTTTCACGCGGGTGATGAAACGCATGTAAGCAAAGCCATTGAAGCGGCACTCGCAGCCAGGGAGGCCTGGGCCAATATGAGCTGGGAGAACAGGGCCAATATATTCCTGCGCGCTGCAGACCTGATCTCTACCCGCTACCGTTATCACATGAACGGCACCACTATGCTGGGCCAGAGCAAGAATGCTTATCAGGCGGAGATCGATAGCGCCTGTGAGCTCATCGATTTTCTTCGCTTCAACGTGCATTTTTTAAGCGAGATCTACCGCCAGCAGCCGATCAGCGCGCCCGGTATGCACAACCGGGTGGAATACCGTCCGCTCGAAGGATTTGTACTCGCCATCACGCCATTCAACTTTACCGCAATAGGAGGAAACCTTCCCACAAGTGCGGCCATGTGCGGGAACGTAGTTGTATGGAAGCCCGCCAACACCCAGGTTTATTCTGCCCAGATGTTCATGCGCATACTCAAGGAAGCCGGACTCCCTGACGGCGTGATCAACCTGATTTACGTAGATGGTCCCACATTGGGCAAGGTCTGCTTCAGCCATCGTGATTTTGCCGGAGTACATTTCACTGGTTCAACCGGTGTGTTCAACAGCATGTGGAAGACCATTGGGGAGAACGTAGCGAACTACAGGTCCTATCCGCGCATTGTAGGAGAGACCGGCGGAAAGGATTTTGTGATCGCTCACCGCTCAGCCGATCCACGCGTTGTGGCTACCGCCCTGCTCAGAGGCGCTTTCGAATACCAGGGGCAGAAATGTTCCGCCGCTTCAAGGGCCTATCTTCCATCCAACCTTGCACACGAAATAAAACAGCTGCTGATCGAGGGTGTGAACTCATTTAAGATCGGACCGGTGGACGACTTTGGCAACTTTATCAATGCCGTGATCGACGAAAAAAGCTTCGACCGGATCGCAGCCTACATAGACGCTGCAAAGAACGATGCGAACGCACGGATAGTTGTGGGAGGCCTTTATGAAAAGACCAATGGTTATTTTATTTATCCTACCGTGATCGAGGCCCTCGATCCAAAATATGTAACGATGTGCGAGGAGATCTTCGGTCCCGTACTTACCATACACGTATATGATGAAAACAAATTCGAAGAAACACTTGACCTCGTAGACACCACCTCGCCTTATGCACTCACCGGTTCGGTGATCGCCCAGGACAGGTATGCGGTGGAATTGGCCACCCGCAGGCTGGTTAATGCAGCAGGCAATTTTTATATCAACGACAAGCCAACCGGAGCGGTTGTGGGGCAGCAGCCTTTTGGCGGAGCAAGGGCGAGCGGAACCAACGACAAGGCCGGCTCGATGCTTAACCTCTACCGCTGGCTGAGCGCAAGAACCATCAAGGAGACTTTTGTGCCGCCAACAGATTACCGCTATCCCTTCCTGAGAGGGGAGAGCGATGGGATCTGATGAATAGATAGAATCGGCTCAGTCATCACAAAAAAGAAGCGCGCAGCAATATGAAGGAAAGCTCCGGCATATTGGCTGCGCGC
>DASTPZ010000247.1:0-5001 GCA_035761965.1 Flavisolibacter sp.
TGCCCTCGTGGGGATAATATCAAGCTTGCCCTTATAGTAGACGGCTACACCATCCTCGGAAAGTGTAGTGATGACACCCCTGGCCCTGGTTAGCTCGGCGATCTTTTGAGACGCTGCCTCAAGCGATATACTGTCGGTTATCTTCATTTGAGTAGCAAGCTCCGCTTCCTTACGGTTGGGCTTGATGAAGTCAGCCCCTTTATACATGGTAAAATCAGACGACTTGGGATCGACGATCGTTGTTTTTCCAAGTTCGGTAGCGATCTTGAAGATAGCCTGCAGTATCTTTCTGGAAAGGACCCCTTTCTGATAATCAGAGATAAGAATGAGATCGCAGTCTGTAGCCAGGGTACGCACGCTATCGATAAGTAAAGATTCTTCATGCCCATGAATATGGACGGTCTCCTCCCGGTCGATCCGCAGCATTTGATGACCTCCAACCAGCACCCTTGTTTTTACCGTTGTGGGACGGCCCTGAATTTTGCAAAGCTCCCCGCGTATCTTGGAATTATGTGCGAGCTTTTGTTCGAGCTGCCTCCCGGGCTCATCGATCCCGCATAACCCTACCAAAATAGAATCGACGCCCAGGCTGGCCAGGTTATTCGCCACATTAGCGGCTCCACCTAACCGCCATTCTTCCTTTTCGATCACAACTACCGGAACGGGTGCCTCTGGAGAGATCCGGCTGCACCCCCCGATCAGGTAGTGATCGAGCATGATATCACCAATGATCATCACACGTTTCATAGAATCAGTTTTACTATATGCCTTTTGAGAAGCAGGCTTTTATTGTACGGACTTGAGTTGAAAAAAATAAAAAAGCATCAATGCGGCAAACAAGTATAGGCCTGCAGCCACAATTGAAAAAACTACCAGCGAAAATGCCAGCGATTTCCGGTCATCCTTCAAAAGATAACCAGGGCGATCAAGCAGCTGGATCACCGGTGTCTGTTGCGACAGCAGCATCTTACTGGCTTCCAGATTTTTTGTCACCTCCGCATAGAGTGTAGAGATGACAGTCTTATCCCTGCTGATGATTTCCGTCGGAACCAATGCGGTCTTGATACCCGGGTTTAAATCCAAGGACTGGCTGGCTGCCGCTGTGTATGATTTCTGATTGAGCAATACCAGCAAAGAATCTGATCTGCGCTGGAGCTTTGCAATATTGGCTTGAGCGGTACCGGTTTTGATTTGCAGGTAAAGCTTGGCAGACTCGTCTACGATCCGCTCTGCCAGGAAACGCGCAAAATCACTATTGGCTGCCTTCACTTCTACTTCGATAATGGAGCCTTTTTTGTTTACACGATCGGCGGAGAGAGCACGTTTTACAAGGTATTTGTGTATTTCGCTCAGCACACTGTCTTGCAGCGAACTAAGTCCCTTTCCGGCGTTTGCATAGCTGATATTTTTCAATTCCTGCCTCTCCCATTTTTTCCGCCATCCCTGAAAATCGAGGAAAGCGTCTGCCAATGTTGGTGCGTTGCCGGCGGTATCGGCTGATGCCTTGGACAAGAGCACAGTATAGATGATCTTCTTCGACCGGAGAATCTCTAAGATATTATCACCGGCAAAGATGCTTCCACCACCTGTCAATCCACCGATATCAAAACCAAACTGAGATGCAATACCAGCCAATCCTCCACCTCCGGCTGATTTTTCCTCAAGAATAAATGTGGTTACTGCCTCGTACTCGGGCTTTTGCATAAAATAGAACAACAATCCCAGGCTTGCACCTATCACGATAGTGATAATGAACAGCAGAATACGCCTCCTCAGGTAAACCAGGAAGCGACGCATGCTGGTAGTCAGATCACCCAAAGAAAACTGTTCTTCTTTATTTTCATTCATGATTGTTAGTTTTGAAAACGATGCCTGAGGTACTGGCTCGCCTGCACGGCTTCGCCCTCTCAGTCACATCTGGTGGTGAGACCGGTAAATTTTATCGTTCCAGGTACATGGGTCATATATCCATTTAAACAACTGAAATGCCTGCCGGAGTATTCGACTGCTATCGTCTTATCAGCGACACGGCTGTTATAAGGGCCGTTACAGCCGACACAATGATCCCCGCCTTTGCCGCGTCAAATCCGTCTCTCTTGGGCTTCTGCGGTACAATGATATTTGAACCCGGTTCTATTCTGGGATAATTCGGGAACAGCCCGAGTGTTTTGCCAATCTTTGCTGAACGGCCATTGGCATAGATCACAAAAGCTTTATTCGATTTGCCTGCCTGCGTCACACCCCCGGCATCGGCCAGATAATCCCGCATACTCTTGCCTTTCTCGTACATGATATCCACTGGCCGGAACACTTCTCCCGTTACGCTTACAGTATTGTTGATCCTTGGGATCACCAGCTCGTCTCCTTCCTCCAGGGTGATGTCGTCCACACTGCCCGGATGCTTTAAGATATAAGCGAGGTCGATTGCTACTTCGGTCGTTGTTTTACTGAGATTAGGATCGTTTATCCTTCCTGTTGTATCCTTATCACGGTCCACAGATAGCAGCAAGCGTTTAATCTCCAGCGTATCGACCACTTCTTTCTTCTTCCGGATCAGCTTGGCTCCACCTATGTTGGCAGTATACAGCAGTCCCCCGGAGCGCTGGATCAGAGAGCTAAGACGTTCTTCCCGGCTTCTTAAAGTATAGATGGCAGGCAGGAGCACTTCTCCTGAAATCTTTACGCTGATCTGCTTTTTATAGTAAGGATCTTCCTTAATGGTTACGATATCGAAAGGCCTCAGCTGTATATCGGCCGAACTGTCAGAAAGCTCCATGTTTCCATCAACACGGATCAGCTCAACGATATCGCTTCCGGCCCTGTTCACCTGCACATCCCGCTTACGACGCGATATCTCCATGCCCATACCCGTCGCATTATCAGCGAAGCCTTCCGATTTAAGAATGAGCGATTTCAAAGAAAGACCTTCTTCGTAGCGATAGATCCCGGGTTTGCGTACAGCACCGTTGATGGTAACCGTGGTCGTGTCGCGAAGATCAAAAATAGAGGCAATGTGAATGCTGTCTTCCCTCTGCAAGCCCAGTCCTACGGAACTGCCGTTCAGTATGGGTTTCAGATCGGCCACTATGTATTCTTTTGTCAGGTCCTGGCGGGTTCTTACCAATAACGCCCTTCCGGTGAAAACGTCTTCTTTGAGGCCCTGGGCCTTGCTGATCAGCTGCTTCATAGTCATGCCGCTCTCCAGTGCATAAGCACCGGGCTTGAAAACAGCACCACTGATCACCACCCTGTTCTGGTAACGGTTGATCAGTGAATCGACAAGGAACTCGTCGCCATTCTGTGGTTTGAAGAAAGCAAGAGAATCACCGGATACGTCAATGACCATCCGGTCAAAATCTGTATAACGGCTACCCCTGATCCTGCCCCTGAAAGCCTTGCTCTTGAATCCCCCGGCAAACTCGAGTGCCTGCTGCAGGGTCTCGTTCTTCTGCATTTCAAAAATACCGGGCCGGTTCAGTTCTCCATTGAGGGTGATAAGGGTTGTGGCAAAAGGCACGCGGATCACATCGTTATCCTCAAGCCTGATATTGCTGCTCTGGTCGCCTTTGACCAGGAAATCGTAAAGATCAGCCACCTGTATTACCTTATTGTTCCTGATCAGCTCAATATTCCTGAATGAGCCGTTTTCGGCAGGCCCTCCGCTTGTGTAAAGAGCATTGAACAGCGTGGCCAGTGAAGGCAAAGTATAGGTTCCCGGCCTGTTGATGGCCCCGATAAGAATGACCCTGATGCTCCGGATATTGCCAACCGTCAGCTGCAGCTTTGTCTGCCCGCTGTTCAGCCCGGGGTAATACCTGGTAAGCCTGCTCCTGATGATAGAACCGGCCGCTTCAATGGTGAGGCCATTGACATTGATGATCCCTGCATATTTCACATTCACGGTTCCCTCGGGTGTCACCTTGAGGCTCTGCTGCGAGATGTTGAGTCCATAGATATTCAGCAGCAGTTCGTCGTCCGGACCAATAATATAATCCTTTGGCGTCGGCATCCTTAGATCCGGCTCGAAACTGAGGTTAGAGTTGGAGAACAGCTCGGAACCAAAGAGGCGGGACCGCTTTTTTATGCTTTCGAAAGATTCGTAAGGCGGCTTGCCGATCTTGGGCGCCGTCCTCTTTAAATCGTCTTTCTCTTCATCTGTTGATGGAAATTCGGTCGTTTCAGATGAACTACCAGTGGTTGCCAGTTGTTGTATCCTGGATTTCAATATGGCCAGCTCCGTAGCGGGAAGGCCCCTTCTGACCAATTCAGCCTCCAGCTGATCTTGTGTCAGCCCGCTGCTTTTAGCCCGGTCCAATAATTGCTGAAGCTGGGCATCCGTTATCTGTGATGCTTTAATATTGCTAAGGTCGGAGGGTATTTGCGCGAGGATGAGTGTGCTTACCAGACAAAGCAGCAGTACAAATAGACCTCTAAAAAAGTGCATAATATTGGATTTGAAACTTATATTTACTGCAGTTACGTATAAATATAAATTTTAATAATAAGTCTTTAGTTTCTCATTAACAGTCGCGAAGATATAGAACGAAGTCCAATATATGTTAGGACTAAACCCTATTCATGATAAGAAATTCTTAAAATCCTTTATACTGGATACAGGAAATAGCGACATTTCGAGGCTCTTTTTAGGGCATATTGACAAACCTGGAGTTCTAAAGTACCGGTTCAGCACCTGATGACTTAGTCATTTTTTTAAAGAAATGGGTAAAAATTACCCCGGCGCAACGTAGGGTCAGGCTTTCTAACAAAGATCATTGAAGTAGACGCCGGGCAATGATGTCACAGTTACCAGGCCTGCTTATGAATTTACCTGATAGCCAGTTCATAAGCATACGTACATATAGAGTCAGTCTAGTCCCTCCGCTTATAGAAATGCCTTAAGGTTACGGATATAGCGAAATATCCATCTACCTGGACTGGGCTAGCTCATCCTTCACAGCGACCGCTGCCGCTGGTTTGTTGGCGAACTTTTTCAGGAAATCC
>DASTPZ010000248.1:0-3616 GCA_035761965.1 Flavisolibacter sp.
GAGGATATAAGGCAGCGGGACTGGGTTCAGTTGTAGTGGGCGATGAGAACTATGGCGAAGGATCATCACGTGAGCATGCCGCCATGGAGCCGCGTCACCTCGGTGTAAGGGCCATTGTAGTAAAAAGCTTTGCCCGTATTCATGAGACCAACCTCAAGAAGCAGGGTATGCTGGCGCTCACTTTCGCCAATAAGGAAGATTACGAAAAGATCCAGGAGAACGATGTGATCGATATTACGGGTCTTACCGATTTTGCTCCCGGCCGCCAACTGACTATGGTATTGCACCATTCGGATGGCACCAGCGATAAGATCAAGCTGAATCATACTTACAATGAGCAGCAGATCGAATGGTTCAAAGCAGGAAGTGCGCTGAACCTCATCAGGAAGCAGTTTGGAAAGGCGTAACTGTCAGGAATATATTGGTTTGCTCAGCAGGTAACAGAATGGCTCAGGGAAACTTCGCAGGCCGTCTGTTACCTGCCTGTAAACCCCAGAACAGACGAGGATCGTAACAAAATACTGCCTCCACCTTCCACATGAAAAAAATAGCCGTAGCCGTTACAGGAGCCAGCGGGTCCATTTATGCCAAGCTGCTGCTCGAAAAGCTGAGCAGGATGAAAGAGCAGGTAGCTGAGCTTTCCATAGTGATGACGGACAATGCAAAACAGGTATGGGCTACAGAGCTGGACGACGAAAGCTATGGCAATTTCCCCGCCCGCTATTTTACCACCAAAGACTTTACCGCTCCCTTTGCATCGGGTTCTGCCCGGTACGACGCGCTGATCATTGCTCCCTGTTCGATGGGTACACTTGGCAGGATCGCTGCTGGCATCTCCAACGACCTTATTACCCGTGGGGCGGATGTTATGCTGAAAGAAAGAAAAAAGCTTATATGCCTCGTACGGGATACACCCTATAACCTCGTGCATATCCGGAATATGGAAACGGTCACGCTGGCAGGCGGTATCATTTGTCCCGCCTCACCTTCTTTTTACAGTAAGCCGCTTACACTGGAAGCCGCGGCGGCAACGGTGGTGGATCGGGCACTGGATCTCGCGGGGCTCGAAAACGAAAGCTTCCGGTGGGGGATCGGGGAGGCCTGACGAGACCTTACTTCAGCAGAGCCGCTGAAGGGACTTATACCTCGGCTACCTCCAGCCAGTACCTGAAAAATAAACCGATCTTTTCTCCTGTTGCCTGAATTGTATCTGGCTTTTTTATGAAAGAAGCAGCACCGAGACGGTAGGCTTCCTCCCTGTATACTGCAAGATCGCTATCACTCAGGATAACCACGGGAATGCCGGCCAGGGAAGGCTGCGACTTGAGCTTTCTCAAAACTGCGATGCCATTATCCGGCACCGCATTGTGGTCGGCCAAGATGAGGGAGGGCTGCTCCTTAGCCCCAGCCAGGAACGAGAACAGGGCCTGGCTCGATGAAAAGAACTTTACCGGTATTGAAATAGAGAGCTCCAGCAGGGTATCCTTTACCAGCGAATGGTCGTCGGAGTCGTCTTCGAGCATGACCACGTATTTGCTCATGGCTTGTTGGTTGAAGAAGCGACAGCTGTACCGTTAGCATAGCTGTCGCTTCGGTTATCAAAAACTCTTACTGCCTGCCTGCGAAGAACCGCCGCTAACCGGCGCGGGGTTATCGCGCAGGTTCTGGTACAGCCAGTTGGTCATTTTGTTATAAAGATGATAGGTTGTATTGTCGGCCTGGCCGGATATGCCATGGTTCTTGTTCGGGTAGTATGCACTTTCAAAATCCACATTGCTCTTTACAAGCGATTTGATCATTTCGACGCTGTTCTGGAAATGAACATTGTCGTCGGCCGTACCATGGATGATGAGGTATTTACCCTTGATCCTGTTGGTGAAATTGATGGGAGCATTTTCATCGTATCCTTTGGGATTTTCCTGTGGCGTACGCATATACCTTTCAGTATAGATATTGTCATAAAGCCTCCAGGATGTAACCGGTGCCACTGCTACGGCTGCCTTAAAAACATCGGCTCCCTTGGTGATAGCCAACGAGCTCATAAAGCCGCCATAGCTCCACCCCCAATGACCGATCCTGTTGCCATCGATATAGGGCAGGGTGCTAAGGTATTTGGCCGCATCGATCTGATCTTCGATCTCATATTTGCCCAGCTGCAGATAGGTCTTTTTCTTGAACTCCTCTCCGCGGAAGCCGGTGCCTGTATTGTCAACGCTGACCACGATAAAGCCATTCTGCGCCAGCATCTGGTGCCACATGCTCACCGCACCGAAACGGTTGGCCACCTGTTGTGAACCGGGGCCGCCGTAGTTGCAGAACAGCACAGGATATCGTTTGGCCGGATCGAAGTCCGAAGGCTTGAGCATCCAGCCATTCAATGTGTCGCCTTTTGTGTTGGGAACTTTGATGAGCTCCGGCTTGCCCAGCGCATACTGGTCGAGCACAGACCGCAGCTTGGCGCTTTCGTTCACGACCTTTTTCTGAACAGCCGTTACTCCCTGTCTTGTTTTTGCCAGGTCATAAAGAGTTACCGTTTGCGGTGTGCTGATGGTGGAATAATAATCGTAGAACTGTGTGAGATCATTGTTGAGCTCTACCCTGTGCCAGCCGCTGCCCTTTGTGAGCATCTGGGTGTTCTTGCCCTCAAAATCACTCACAAAAAGGTTGCGGTCCATTGGGGTGGGGTAGGCCATGGTATAGTATACGAGCTTGTTGGCCTCGTCTACGCCTTCAATGGCGCTGATGTCGTGCCTTAGCTTGCTGATCTGGACCTTCTTCTTGCCGTCGAGACTGTATAAATAAAGTTGGGTATTGCCATTCATTTCGCTGGTGAACATGAAATGCTTGCCATCCTTGAGGAACCACCAGTTGTCGTTGATCTCCACATAATACTTGTTCTTCTCTTCATACATCGTCTGCAGGTCGCCTGTGGCTGCATCGGTGAGCAGCAGCTTGAGATCATTCTGGTGACGGTTCATCCAGAACACAACCAGCTTATCGTCCTGCTTTGTCCATTTGATTCGCGGAATGTATATATCGCCCTGAAGGTACTTGGCCTTCACGTCCTTTCCTGTACCAACATGGTAAATATGAATGTCGACCTTTGAATTGGCTTCGCCTGCCTTGGGATATTTATAGCTGTATTGCTGGTTGTAGGCATTATCGTAAACAGTGAACTCGTATTCTTTTACGCCGGTTTCGTCGAATTTATAGTAAGCAAGATAGTTGCCGTTCGGGCTCCACTCGAATGCACGCGTAAATTCGAACTCTTCTTCATAAACCCAGTCGCAATTGCCGTTGATGATGGTATTCCACTTGCCATCGGTGGTTACCGGTGTTGTTTTGCCGGAGGCCAGGTCGTAGATATAGAGATTATTGTCGAATACATAGGCCAGGCGGCTGCCATCGGGAGAAAAGGTCGGGTGCAGCACCTTTCCCTCGTTAAGCAGGGTGGCTTTTTTGGATGCTACATCGTATACGTGTACGGTAGCTTTCGAAGAACGGCGGTAGATAGGCTCGCGCCCGTTGAAGAAGAGGATCCTCTTTTTATCGGCACTCACTTCAAAATCGCGGGTCTCGATCTTTTTACCGGTGACATCGGTTACGTTCGCGGGGT
>DASTPZ010000249.1:0-3291 GCA_035761965.1 Flavisolibacter sp.
AGGAAGGCCGCAAGGTCTATGAGAGCTGGAGATGGACGCATCCGAATTATGAAATATCCACAAGCCGCAGGCTGATGGACATCGTGTCGGTTGAGATCGATCCTTCCTTCCGTATGGCCGATATCGATAGGCGGAACAACAAGCTTCAGCTCAAGTGGTAGGGAAAGCCTATTTGCTTACATACAATAAATATTTCTCATTGAAATAAGCTTCATCAAAAATGCTCGAGACCTCGAGCATTTTTGGTTTTGCGCCGCTTTCGGAAATTTCCTGCGCCAGGTCGCCGCCTTTAAGGCAAATGAGCCCCGACCGGTATACAGTGCCTCCATTTTCGATAGAGCTGTTCTTGAGCAGGGGCCTGCTCCATTGCAGGAGCTCCCTGAGCGGCGCCACAGCCCTGCTGACGGCAAAATCGAATTTCCTGTTCCTGATCTCCTCGGCACGGCTATGCTGGGTTGTAATATTCTCGAGTCCGAGCGCCTCCTTGACTGCCTCGATGATCTTCAGCTTTTTGTTGATGCTGTCTACCAGATGAAATTTTACTTCGGGGAAAAATATAGCCAGCGGAACACCCGGGAATCCGCCGCCGGTACCTATGTCGATGATCTCAATGCCGGCTGGAAAGTCAAATGCCGCGGCAATGGCCAGCGAGTGCAGCACATGCTTTTCGTAAAGGCTATCGATATCTTTCCTGGAGATCACATTGATCTTGGCATTCCATTCTTTGTACAATCCTTCTAGTGCGCTGAACTGATCCGTCTGCCGGGTAGAGAAGTCGGCAAAATATTTCTTCAGAATGTCCATTCGGCAAAGATAGGCCTGAAGCGGGCGGGCAGTGCGCCGGCACTGGTGTAAAATATTGCCCTGGAAGGCGGGTTCTGGATGAAGATCAGTTCCAGGTCTTTCTTGGCTTTTTCCAGAGAGCCGGGGCGAAGATGATGTAGTAGAAGAACATCCAGATATCCCAGAACAGGAACCAGCCGAAAAGGTCATCCTCTCTCAGCTTTTTCATGGCTTTGTTCCAGATCACGGCCTGGATGAGAAGCCTAAGGGCAAAGGGTATCAGCGGCCACCGCCAGTCGAACAGCAGCATCGAAGCCACAAGCAGCGGATAAAAAAAGACGAAGCTGGCCGTGTAGAGACCAAGCAGGAATTTGTGGGAGGTTTTGTAGAATTTGCCCGTGGTATAATGACGGTTCTTTTGCTTCATCCATTCTTTCCAGCTTTGTTTTGGCTTTGAAAGGGTAAAAGCCTCCGGATCGATCACAACCGTGGTATTATGGCTATTGGCCACGCGGTTGATAAAGAGATCATCATCACCGCTTGGGATATGGTTGATGGCAGAAAAACCTTTATTGCGGAAAAAAAGATCCTTGCGGTAGGCGAGGTTGCGGCCCACGCCCATATAAGGTTTTCCTGCCAGGGCATAACCAAAATACTGGAGGGCGGTGTGAAAGGTCTCGAAGCGGATCACCTTGTTCAGGAAACCCGGCATCTTCTGGTAAGCTCCATAGCCAAGAGCTACCTCTGTGCCATTGGCGAAAGCATTCTGCATTTTGAAAAGCCAGTGTTCGCTGGCCGGCACGCAGTCTGCATCGGTGAGCAGCACGATCTCATGCTTTGCTTCCTTGATGCCGATGGAAAGCGGGAACTTTTTGCCGGCGATCATTTTAGCCTCCTGGGTAAGGTCTACGATCTGCAGTTTTTTAAAAGTTTTTTGAAGCTCGGCCAGGATGTATTTGGTATCGTCGAGCGAATTGTCGTTCACCACGATGATCTCATGGCTGGTGGGATAGTTCTGAACAAGTATGCCGGGCAGGTTCCTCGCTATGTTCTCGTCTTCGTCCCTGGCACAGATGACCACCGAAACGGGATGTTGCTGCGAATGCTCCCTGGGCTGTGGCTGGTATACGGCGACCCTCCTGAAAAAATAAAGATAGTAGAATACCTGTATGGCGGTGATGGCCGTAAAAGCATAAAAAATGATCGCGCCCCAACTCATAAGCATGGGAGCGAAGATAAGGGAAAACCCGGTCCAGTGGCCCGGGAGATGGGTTTTTGGTGGCCCGGACGCGTTATCTTCGCCGCTTATGCCCGCTTTATCATTTGAACTCCTGAAAACGGATGAGCTCAGTGCCGCCCGAGCCGGAAACATCACAACAGACCATGGCAGGATCGAGACGCCCATCTTTATGCCGGTAGGTACCATCGGCAGTGTAAAGGCCCTGTCGCAGCAGCAATTGAAGACCGAAGTGGATCCGCATATCATCCTGGGCAATACCTACCATCTCTATCTCCGGCCTGGCATGGAAACGATGGAAGCAGCAGGCGGGCTTCACCGTTTTATGAACTGGGACCGGCCCATTCTTACAGACAGCGGGGGCTTCCAGGTCTTTTCGCTGGCAGCCAACCGCAAGATCAAGGAAGAAGGTGTTGTTTTTCAAAGCCATATCGATGGGAGCAAACACCTGTTTACGCCGGAAAAAGTAATGGATATCGAAAGGTCTATCGGGGCCGATATCATGATGGCCTTTGATGAATGTCCGCCTGCTGATGCCGAATATAAATACGCGCTTCAGTCCATGAAGCTTACGCACCGCTGGCTTGACCGTTGCATGGACCGCTTTCAGTCCACCCCTGACAAGTACGGTCATACGCAGAATCTTTTTCCTATTGTGCAGGGCGCTGTTTATCACGACCTGAGAAAAGAATCCTGCGAGTACATTGCTTCCAAAGAGGCCACCGGTAATGCGATTGGGGGTTTGAGCGTTGGTGAGACCGAACCCGTGATGTATGAGATCTGCCAGCTTTGCTGCGAGCATCTTCCGGCAGCGAAGCCAAGGTATCTCATGGGTGTGGGCACGCCCTGGAATATCCTGGAATGTATAGCGCTGGGTGTGGATATGTTCGATTGCGTTATGCCTACCCGCAACGGCCGTAATGCCATGCTCTTTACAACAAAGGGCATCATCAATATCGATAACAAGAAATGGGAAAGGGATTTTTCTCCTATCGATGAGGGGCTGGATTGCGAAATGAGCAATTATTACAGCAAGGCTTACCTGCGTCATCTTTTTAAGGCGGGCGAATTGTTGTCGCTCACTATTGCTTCGGTACAGAACCTTGCCTTTTATCTATGGCTGGTGAAGGAAGCGCGGAGACATATCCTGCTGGGCGACTTCGTGGGCTGGAAGAATGAGATGGTACCGATACTCAAAACCAGGCTCTAGGCCTTGTCCGGGCCATTCTTCCCGAACCGGAATGGTATGGGCAGCAGGAAAAATTAACCTC
>DASTPZ010000250.1:0-30973 GCA_035761965.1 Flavisolibacter sp.
GTGCTACAGTCTTAAGAACATGGTAGGCCTCCATTTTAACACCAAGAGACCTAACGGCTTCTCTATCTCCGTATTTCTCTATTTCACCAATCGTTATGGGATGAATACATTTTACATAATTCAGTTTGTCTAGCCAGTTAAAAAGTTGCCCAATTGAAATATTGGACACTTTAAATGCCTCGCGATGTATAATTATATTTGTATCTAACAATACTCTCATGTCATATATTTAGCACTAAATATGAATATTTAGAAAAAACCACAAGTGATTTAAACGTTATTTTTAAAGACAAATCCATCACTTAACAGGGGCTGCTTTCCTTTGTTTTTTTTATTATCATTAAATGACCGTCTTACACGAATCAGAACCAATTTTTGTATTACTCGTTATAGCCGGTTTCTTTTTTTACGCTAACATACTTGCCCCTTTACTAAAAATCTTATCATTCCCTACCTTTGCCCCATGTCCCTCCGAACCGCGCTCCTGCAGAAGTTTACCGAAGAATATGCCCGCCTGAACCCGGAACAGAAAAAAGCCGTTGACCAGGTGGAAGGACCCGTGATGGTGATCGCCGGGCCGGGTACCGGCAAGACCCAGATCCTGAGCGCCCGAATTGGCAAGATCCTGCTTAGCGATGCCCAGGTGGAACCCAATAACATCCTTTGCCTTACCTATACCGACGCGGGCGCCGTGGCCATGCGCCGCCGCCTCTCCCAGTTCATTGGGGCCGACGCTTACCGCGTCAACATCTCCACCTTCCATGCCTTCTGCAACGATGTGATCCAGGACAACCTCGGCCTCTTCGAAAAAACGGCCATGGATCCCATCTCCGACCTCGAACGCATCGAGCTGATGAAAGAGCTGATCGACGGCTTTGGCAAGGAACACCCCCTCAAGCGCTACCGCGGTGATGTTTACTTCGAGATCAGCTCCCTCTCCTCGCTGTTCTCCCTTATGAAGCGCGAGGGATGGACCACCGATTTCATCTGCCAGAAAGTTGACGAATACCTGGCCGACCTGCCTACCCGAGACGAATACATCTGCAAACGCGCCACCAGGGAGTATAAAAAAGGCGATGTGCGCTGGGATAAGATCGAGGAGCAAAAAGAAAAAATGGCCAAGCTGCAGGCCGCCTGCCAGGAGTTCAAAAAATTCCAGCAGCTGATGCGCGACCGCAACCGCTACGATTTCGACGATATGATCAACTGGGTGATCGAGGCCTTCCAGACCAACGAGAACCTGCTCCGCGCCTACCAGGAGCAATACCAGTACATACTGGTCGACGAATACCAGGATACCTCGGGCTCGCAGAACCGCATTGTGCAGCTGCTCATCAACTATTGGGACAAGCCCAACATCTTCGTGGTGGGCGACGACGACCAGAGCATCTACCGCTTCCAGGGCGCCAACGTGGAGAACATGCTGTCCTTCGCCGAAGGCTATAAAAAAGACCTGCTCACCGTGGTGCTGGTGAACAACTACCGCTCCACCCAGCCCATTCTCGATGTAAGCAAGGCCCTGATCGACCGCAACGAGGAAAGGCTCGTAAAGCAGATCGAGGGGCTGAGCAAGGATCTTATTGCACAGTCGGTGGCTATTACCAAAGAGACTTCGTCGGACGATGCGGAGGCCGTGCAAGACGGTGACATAATAAAAGAAGGCCCGCCTTCGCCGAAGGCTTCGGCGGGTAAAACCCAAACGGAAGCTCATGCAAGTCCCTCCATCAACCAGCACGTAACCGTTCGCGACGAAATGATGTACCTCACCCTTGAGGTCGAAAAGCTCCTCCAGCGCGGCATTCCCGGTCACCAGATCGGCATCATCTACCGCGAGAACAAGTTCGGCGATGAGCTCATGAACTACCTGCGCATCAAAAAGGTCCCTTTTTACAGCAAGCGCAGCCTCAACATACTAGACCAGCCCATGATAGGCCAGCTGCTGCTGGTGCTCAACTACCTGGCGGCCGAACACGATATTCCTTACAGCGGCGATGAAATGCTTTTCGAGATCCTGCATTTCGAATGGCTCGACATACCGGCCATCGAGATCGCCAAGGCCACCATGCAGGTTTACCAGCTCAATTACAAGGGTGCCAATACCTCGCTACGACGCTGGCTTAACGAAAAAAACGCCGAACCCCCGGCCGACCTTTTCGATACGGGCCTTCATGCCGGCCTGCGCGAGGCCATTGCAGCCATCGAGCGCCTGGTTGCCGCCGTTTCCAATGAAACCATCCAGACCCTGCTCGAAAAGACCGTGCGCGAAATGGGTTTTCTCTCCCACATTACCAATCACCCCGAGCGGCCCTGGCTGATGCAGCTGCTCATTGGCTTTTACGACCATGTTAAGGAAGAGACCCGCCGGCACCCGCTCATTCCCCTGCAGGATTTTCTTAACCGCCTCGACCTCATGCGCCGCGAGGGCCTCTCCCTCCCGCTGGTGCAGGTAAGCGGCAATGAAAAAGGCGTGAACCTCATGACCTGTCACGGTTCCAAGGGCCTCGAGTTCGACTATGTTTTCCTTGCAGGCGCCACGGCCAGCAACTGGGAAAAAAAGCGCAAGCCCTTCAGCGGCTATGCCTTCCCCGACACCTTGTTTGCTTCGGGCGCCAAAGGCAATGATACCGAGGAGCTGCGCCGCCTCTTTTATGTAGCGCTCACCCGCGCCCGCAAGCAGCTCGTAATCTCTTACGCCAACCATACCAACGAAGGCAAGTCCCTCGAACCTTCTGTTTTCTTAACCGAGATCCTCGACAGTCATCCCCTGCCGAGCAACAACGCTGTAGTATACGGCGAAGCGGCTGCCGAGTTCCAGTCCCTGCAGTTTGCAGCCCGCACCGCACCGGAGATCGCCCACCTCGACGACGAGCTCGTGGACCGCGTGGTGAACGGTTTTGTGATGAACGCTACGGCCCTGAACAATTACCTGCGCTGTCCGCTCGGGTTCTATTACCAGAACATTGTACGCATTCCCTCACCCAAGAACGAGGCCGCGGAGTTTGGATCGGCCGTGCATCATGCGCTTGAAAAGCTTTTCGAAAAAATGCGCAACTCGCCTTCCAATATCTTTCCTTCGGTAGATACCTTCCTCGAAGATTTTACCTGGTGGATGAAGCGCCACCGCCAAAGCTTTACCCGCGAGCAGTTCGCACGCCGCCTTGAATATGGTCTCGACATCCTTACCAATTATTACAATAAATACATTAAGGGTTGGAACAAGGTAGTCGCCGTGGAGCTCAACGTACGCAATGTGCTGCTCGACGAAATACCCCTCAAAGGCAAGATCGACAAGATTGAGTTCAATGGCAAGGAAGCCACGGTGATCGACTACAAGACCGGCGATCCTGAAAAATGCGCCGACAAGCTGGCCCGGCCGGGCAAGGAGCCCAATGGCGGCGACTACTGGCGCCAGGCTATTTTTTATAAGATCATGCTCGACCTCTATCCCAAGGAATGGCAGGTGTCAGCGGTGGAGTTCGATTTTATCGAGCCCGATAAAAAAAAGCAATACCGCAAGGAACGCATTTCCATTTCCTCCATCGATATAGAGCTGGTAAAGGACCAGATCAGGGAAGCCTGGTTAAAGATCCAGCGGAAGGAATTTTATACTGGCTGTGGCAAGGAAGACTGCCATTGGTGCGGCTTTGTAAAAACCAATAAGCTGCACATAGCCCTTCATGAGCTCAAAGAGGAGGAGGAAGAAGTAAAAGGCCCCGTATTCAAGGTGGTGTAGGACAGGGCGGGCAAATCCTGGCGAAAGACTCGTTTGTCTTTATTGCTCATTGACGCCGTCGCGACGCCCTGAATCTTCATATTTATGCCTTCCTTAGCAATTACCCGGCCCGGCATTAGTCCCAATCGCCTAAGTTTGCCCCCGCATGAAGAAGGGAACCCTCCTATCTGTTATCGTTATCCTGCTTACAGGCTATTGGTGGTCCACCATGCTGTCTGGCTGCGCCAATATTGTACCGCCCTCTGGCGGACCGAGGGATTCCATTCCACCGCGGCTGGTAAAGGCCACGCCCGGCGATTCGACGGTCAATTTCAGGAGCGGCCGCATCACGCTCGAGTTCGATGAATACGTGGACCTGAAAGACCTTCCCAACAATGTGCTCTTTACTCCTACTTTCGATGTCAATCCCGAGATCAGTGTTCGTGCCCGTACCGTTACGGTAAAATTCCAGGAGAACTCTCTCGATCCCAATACCACCTATGTGCTCAATTTCGGCAATGCCATCGTGGATATGAACGAATCGAACCCCCTGCGCAATTTCGATTATTCCTTTTCCACCGGCACCTCCCTCGATTCACTTGAGATCAGCGGCCGTGTGCTGCTGGCCGAAACGGGTGGTGTGGATTCGACCCTTACCATGGTGCTTCACCGCGATCTCTCCGATTCTGCTATTCAGAAAAAGCGGGCGCCTTACCTCGTAAAGCTCGACAACCAGGGTTATTTCCGCTTTCGTTACCTGCCCTCGGATACTTTTGCCATTTATGCCCTGGGTGATGCCAATAACCTTGGCCGCCGCTACCAGAACAAGACCCAGCTTTTTGCTTTTTATAATACGCCGGTGATCGCCGGCCGCGCCGATTCGCTTCTGCTCTATGCCTATCGCGATTCTACACCGGCCACGCCTGCCGGTCCGGCTGTAACCCCGGCAACCGGGGGACGCAATGCGGTATCGGCCGATCGAAGGCTGAAATTCACCACGCCCACCGGCAACCTGGATCTCAAGGAAAATTATGTGATCAATTTCCCCGTGCCCCTGCGCACCCTCGATACGGCAAGAATGAAGCTCAGCAGCGATAGCCTTTATACACCCATCCCTTTCACGGCCCGGCTCGACAGCAGCCGGCGGTTGTTGAGCATCGGCACTGCCTGGACACCAGCCACCCGGTACAACCTGGAGCTCGACCGCGATTTTGCCTTCGATACGTCAGGTAGGCAGCTGCTGAAGACCGATACGCTTTTCTTTGAAACAAAAAGTCTTGCCGACTATGGCAACATAAGCCTGCGCATCCGTAACCTTGATACTGCGCGCAATCCTGTGCTGCTTTTTGTACAGAACGGCTCGGTGGTGAACAGCGCGCCCATCAGGTCGGGTTTCTTCAGCCAGTCCCTTTTTATACCTGGCGAATACGAGCTGCGCATTCTTTTCGATACCAATGGAAATGGCAAATGGGATCCCGGCACCTTCTTCGGCACCAAGCGGCAACCGGAGCTGGTTGTGCCCATCTCGCAGGGCATCACGGTAAAGCCCAATTGGGACAATGAGTTCGAACGGATCTTCCAGTCCAGGTAGCCTGCAGGCCTGCTGTTTTTAAAAGCTTTTTTTCTTGTTTCCATGCACAATTTCCGGTGATGTTCTTTCTCTTTTCAGCGCACAAAATCAAACGTTAATAAGCCCGGTCTAAGCCTATTTTCAGGCCCTATTTTCGTATTTTTGCACTCTTATGCAATTCTCTTCTTCCCTGCTCGAAAATGCGGTTAATGAGTTTGCCAAATTGCCCGGCATAGGCAAAAAAACGGCTTTGCGCCTGGTGCTTCATTTGCTGAAGGAAGATGCCGGAGACGTGCAGCATTTCAGCGAAGTAGTAAGCCGCATGCGTAGCGAGATCAAGTTTTGCCAGCGCTGCCACAATGTGGCCGATGCCGATGTTTGCTCCATCTGCGCCAACTCCATGCGCAAGCAGGATGTGGTTTGCGTGGTCGAGAACATCCGCGATGTGATCGCTCTTGAAAGCACCCAGCAATTCAGCGGCACCTATCATGTGCTGGGCGGCGTGATCTCCCCGCTCGATGGCATAGGCCCGAACCAGCTGAATATCGATACCCTGGTCCACAGGGTTCAGAAAGAAGAGATCGCCGAAGTGATCTTTGCCCTCAGTCCTACCATCCAGGGCGATACGACCATTTATTATATCCAGAAAAAGCTTCCATCGTCTACCAAGGCTACCACCATTGCCCGCGGCATTGCCTTTGGCGGCGAGCTGGAATATGCCGATGAAATGACGCTGGCCAGGAGCCTGCAGAACCGCCTGCCGGTTGACAGCTATGTAGGCAGCAAATAATCCAGGACAATGGCAGCTCAGGTGATGGCTAGAATATCGTTTTTGATTTATGCCGGAGGGATATCTTGAGGCGCATGGCTTTGATGTAGCAGCTTTCCAAACGATATACAATACGTTAAACAAGCCCTCTGCAGCTGTCCCTCTTTGCCCATCTTCAAAAATCGCCTTGCAAAAACCCGAATCCTGTATACCTTTGCACCGGCGGATTTGTTTATTGTTCGGCCATAACGGAACTAATAAACGTAGAAACTCTCCTTTCAGGTTTTCCTCGTTTATTACAACCGTCGATATTTGGGTGCCATCGGCTTTGCTACTATCCGGCTTTGCTTGCGTCGCACACTTGTACAGCAGAACAATATTGAGCATATCCGGCGCTTAAATCTTTTGTTATGACCGACATTCGCAGCTTACTCGCCCAGCGCATCCTGGTAATAGACGGCGCCATGGGCACCATGATCCAGCGCTATAAGCTTACCGAGGAAGACTACCGGGGCGAGCGCTTCAGGGACTGGCCGTCTGATATAAAGGGTAATAACGACCTGCTTTGTCTTACGCAGCCGCATATCATCCGCGAGATCCATGGCAAATACCTGGAGGCCGGGGCTGATATCATCGAGACCAATACCTTCAATGCCCAAAAGATCTCCCTGGCCGATTACGGCATGGAAAGCCTGGCATACGAAATCAACCTCGCTGCGGCCCGCATTGCCAAAGAGGCCACTGCCCTCACAGGCTCCGGCGAACAGAAGTTCGTGGCGGGTGCGATCGGTCCGCTCAACAAAACCCTCTCCCTTTCCCCCGATGTGAACAACCCGGGCTACCGCGCTCTTACATTCGACGAGGCCGTTGAAGCATATACAGAACAGATCAAGGGACTGGTGGACGGCGGTGTGGACCTCCTGCTCATCGAGACCATCTTCGATACCCTCAATGCCAAGGCGGCGATCTTCGCCATCAAAAAATATTTTCGTGATGCAGGCAAGCCCGAGCTGCCCATCATGATCAGCGGCACCATTACCGATGCCTCGGGGCGCACGCTCAGCGGACAAACCCTCGAAGCCTTTTATAACTCGGTGCGTCATGCCAAGCCCCTGAGCATAGGCCTTAACTGTGCCCTGGGCGCCCAGGAAATGCGCCCGCATATAGAGGAGCTGAGCGGACTGGCCGAATGTTACACCTCGGCCTACCCCAATGCCGGTCTGCCCAATGCCATGGGCGAGTACGACGAGCACCCGGCCGATACGGCACATTTCATCGAAGACTGGGCCAGGGAAGGCTTTGTCAACATCGTGGGCGGCTGCTGCGGCACCACCCCCGACCACATCCGCCATATTGCGGAGCAGGTGGGAAAGATAACGCCGAGAAAATTGCCAGTGGTGGAAGATGTTGTAGGACAAGAAATACTGAATTGAAAAAAATAACGCAGAATAAGGGAAGAAAAAAACCCTCTGTACCTAGCTTTTTGACATTATTGGACTCAGGACGTTGATGGATATTTGATTGCGAGATCGGTTGCGTAACCTGCCTACCATAATACGGTAATTGCCTGCTCGGCTCCGCAGGAGCCGGTATTTTCTGGCACTGGGGTGCTACCGAGGTGGGACTCCGCTGGAGTCGGGTTGGGATTCAGGTTAGGTTATGGGTATTTGAGTGATGCGATTAAGAGGTATGATGCGATGCTGAAGAGATGGAGTTTTGAGGCGAGAGGAGCGACAATATATTACGGATACGGACTTTCAATGACAATCCAACATCGATAGCAAGCAGTTCCAGCGGGGTATAGCTTTGGTGATACCGGAGCAGGTAAATTAACAGGTGCTGGGAATTTGCATCTTTGTTCAACCCAATCTCACAAGTGGAATGACTTGGAAACGCCTAATGATTTCGCGAGACATTGTTTGGCAATAAATCGGCTTTGGCGAGGTCGCGATGGTATGAGCTTATCCTCCGGCGGATTGCCGGCTCCGGAGGAGCCGCATATTGGTGGCACCCTCATTTGCTAAAGTCAACCGGCCCTGGAGGGGCCGCGCAAATAAACTGAACTATGGCAGATACCTATACACAGATTCATATTCATTTTGTATTTGCAGTAAAATACCGGCAGGCGATGATCTACGAAGCCATACGCGAAAGGATCGAAAAGTACATATCCGGCATTGTTGACAATTTGGGACATAAGGTTTTGGCCATCTATTGTATGCCCGATCATCTTCACCTGCTCATTGGGTTAAGACCGTCCCAGTCAATAGCGGATCTTATGCGCGAGGTCAAATCAAGGTCTTCCCATTTTGTGAACGAGGAACACCTCACTGGTAAAAAGTTTGCCTGGCAGAATGGCTATGGAGCTTTCTCCTATGCCAGATCCCAGGTTACAACCGTCATCAATTATATCCTTCGTCAACCTGAGCACCACAAGAAACAATCATTTAAAGAAGAGTACCTCGAATCCCTGAAAAAATTCGAGGTCGATTATAAACCTGAATATCTTTTTGATTGGATAGAGCCCACCTGTAAGCCAGGTGATACTACAATCCAATCGGGAAACATAAACTTATAAGTGCACCCATAGGCCTCCGTGCCCCTGTGGTTCAAAAACACATATATGAGCGAAGCAACCATTATCAAACCCTACCTGCGCCTTTCCGGGCTGGAGCCGCTTACGGTTCGGCCGGAATCAAATTTTGTGAATGTAGGCGAGCGCACCAATGTAACCGGTTCTAAAAAATTTGCCCGGCTCATCCGGGAGAACAAATACGAAGAAGCCCTCTCCGTTGCCCGCCAGCAGGTGGAGAGCGGCGCCCAGGTATTGGATGTGAACATGGACGATGCCCTGCTCGACGGGGTAAAGGCTATGACCACCTATCTTAACCTGCTGCAGGCCGAGCCTGATATCGCCAAGATTCCCATCATGATCGACTCATCCAAGTTCGAGATCATCGAGGCCGGGCTCAAATGCGTACAGGGTAAGTGCATTGTCAACTCCATTTCCATGAAAGAGGGCGAGCAGAAATTCATTGAGCAGGCCTTTACCTGCCTGGCTTATGGTGCCGCCGTCGTGGTCATGGCCTTCGACGAGCAGGGCCAGGCCGATACCCTTCAAAGAAGGATCGACATCTGCGAGCGTGCCTATAAGATACTTACCGAGCAGGTAGGCTTCGAGCCGCAGGACATCATCTTCGACCCCAATATCTTTGCCGTTGCAACCGGCATCGAGGAACACAATAACTATGCAGTCGACTTCATCGAAGCTACCCGCATCATCAAGCGCAAAATGCCGCTGGCCAAGATCAGCGGAGGTGTGAGCAATGTATCCTTCTCCTTCCGCGGCAACGATCATGTAAGGGAAGCCATCCACTCTGTTTTTCTTTTTCATGCCATCAAGGCCGGTATGGACATGGGTATCGTCAATGCCGGGCAGCTCGTGGTATATGACCAAATCGAGCCCCAGCTGCGCGAGCTTTGCGAGGATGTGATCCTCAACCGCCGCCCCGACGCCACCGAGCGCCTAGTAAGCTTTGCCGACACCGTCAAAGGCAAGGCAAAGGAAGAAGTCAAGGATGAAGCCTGGCGCGCCAATACCGTGGAAGAGCGATTAAAGCATGCCCTTGTTAACGGCATTACAGAATATATCGATGCCGATACCGAAGAGGCGAGACAGAAATATCCCAAGCCGCTCGATGTAATTGAAGGTCCGCTGATGGCAGGTATGGATGTGGTAGGCGACCTGTTTGGCAGCGGCAAGATGTTCCTGCCCCAAGTGGTGAAAAGCGCCAGGGTCATGAAAAAAGCGGTGGCTGTATTGACTCCCTATATCGAAGCAGAAAAAGAAGCAAGGCTGCAGGCCCACCTCGCAGCCGGAACCAAGGCCGATGAAGTGGCTGGTGCAGCAAAAGTACTCATGGCTACAGTAAAGGGAGATGTGCACGATATAGGTAAGAACATTGTAGGGGTGGTGTTGGGCTGCAACGGATATGATGTGATCGATATGGGAGTGATGGTGCCGGCAGATAAAATACTGGATACCGCCCAGAAGGAAAACGTGGATGTGATAGGACTGAGTGGCCTGATCACGCCTTCGCTCGATGAGATGGTGCACATCGCGAAAGAGATGAAGCGCCGCAATATGAAGCAGCCCCTGCTGATCGGCGGCGCCACGACCTCAAGAACACATACGGCGGTACGCATCGCGCCTGAATACGAGAATGGCGTGGTTCACGTGCTGGACGCCTCACGCAGTGTGACCGTTGTAAGCAATCTGCTGAGCAAGGAGGGAAGAGAAAACTTCCTGCAGCAAACGCAAAACGAATACCTGGACCTCCGCAACCAGTTCCTCAACAAACAAAAACACAAGGTGCTGGTACCTTACGAGGAGGCCGTGGTGACAAAAGAATATTTCGACTGGAAAAACTACCAGCCTGTAAAACCAGCCATCGATGGCGTAAAGGTCTTTCAGGATTTCGACCTCGGCACGATAGCAAAATACATTGACTGGGGTCCGTTCTTTATCGGCTGGGAAATGCCCGGACGCTTTCCCGAAGTGCTGAGCGACAAGATTTTCGGAACCGAAGCCACACGCCTGTATAAGGATGCTCAGAAGCTGGTCGACAAAATCGTAGCCGAAAAATGGTTCAGTGCCCAGGGCGTGATCGGTTTCTGGCCGGCAGCCAGCAACAACCGGGATACTATCATCCTTCAAACAGAGAAGGGAGAGGTAAGATTGGAATCCCTGCGCCAGCAAATGAAAAAAGCGGTAGGCCAGCCGGCCTATTCCCTTGCAGATTTTGTAAAGCCGCAGGACCAGACCTCACCCCTTGGTGATGGCGGCAGCGGGGATTATATGGGAGCATTCGCCGTAACCATTCATGGCGCCAGGCCGCATATTGACCGGTTCGCGGCGGAACACGACGAGTACAATAAGATCATGGTGCAGATCCTGGCCGACCGTTTTGTAGAGGCCTTTGCCGAATGTCTTCACCAGCAGGTGCGCAAGGAATACTGGGGTTATGAAAAGAACGAGAGCCTAAGCAACGAACAGCTGATCCGCGAAGAATACAAGGGCATCAGGCCGGCGCCCGGCTATCCTGCCTGCCCCGACCATACTGAAAAGCTAAAGCTGTTTGCCCTCTTGAATGTAACAGAAAACATCGGCATAGAGCTTACGGAAAGCCTGGCCATGAATCCGCCGGCTTCGGTCTGTGGTTGGTATTTCGCGCATCCGCAAAGCCATTATTTTGGCCTGGGCAAGATCCAGCGCGACCAGCTTGAAGATTACGCTCAACGAAAAGGCATGAGCCTGGAAGAAGCGGAAAGATGGCTCAGACCGGTATTGGAGTAAGGAGGCACGTGAATCAGCTGGCCGGGAAGAAAGATTGACCTTTCCGGTCGGTTGATGATTTACCTTCCGCTAGAGCTGCCTTCCAACGGCGTCAATAAATCCGGCTGCATACCATTTTGGATGACTCCAGTAACGGCCCAGCCTTACGATGATGACCCGGTTGGCTGGATTGATATAAACGAACTGTCCGAGTATGCCCTGGGCATGAAAGGCACCGCTGCTGCTGGCCACACGGTAAGCATTCGAAACTTTGGTCACTTGGAACCGGGCGGAAAGAGCGGCCAGGTATTCGGGTGAAACGGCGGAATCCTTGATAAAACTATAATTGAAATTCCCCCACCACTGGTTCTTGTATCCATCCCATTTATCCATGGTATCCTTATTAGCAGGCAGCTCGGTCCAGCTGGATGCCAGGATCTGCTTGCCTTTCCAGGACCCTTTATCCAGGTAAAGCTTACCGATCTTGGCAAAATCCCTGGCGGTGGCATTGAGCCCGGCAAAAGCGATCTCCTGCTTTCTTTTCTTTCCATCGGTATTCCAGGTAGCTCCGTACTCCATGCCCAGCGGCTGCCAGATCTTTTCCTGGAGGTAGGCTGAGATCTTCTTCCCTGTTGCTTCTTCCAGGCAAAGTGCCAGCAGCTCGGTATTGATGCTTTGGTAATTAAAATCCCCGCCCGGGTCTTTTTCGATCATAAGCTTTAAGCTATGCTTGCGCAGATTGGGACGAAAGCCGAGTTTGATGGCATCGTCCTTGAGCCCATACCCGCCTTCGTTGAACCTGATACCGCTGCGCATGTCGAGCAGGTGCTGCAGGGTGATTTTTGAAAAACGCCTGTCCCTTTTTTGCAACTCGGGAAGGTAATTGGTAACCGGCTCCTGCAGGGATTTGATCTTGCCTTCATCCACAGCAATGGCTATGAGTGTAGAAACAAATGACTTGGCTACAGAGAAGGAAGGCAAAAGAGAGGAACGGTCAAAGCCACCGAAATAGCGTTCATAAATAATGCTGTCGTTTTTAATGACAAGGAAAGCTGCGGTAAGCGAAGAAGCCAGGTTGGAGTCGAGAAAGTTCTGTAAACGGCTATACGAAGAAGCTGCAGTTGCCTCTGTAAAGAGGAAGGGCTGCTCTGCAGCCGAAACCGGCACCGATGGCAGTTTTTGGTGGTCTGTGAGCTTAAAATGCCGCACTTTATAAGCCCTCAGCATATAACAGGAGGACAGGCAGAAAACCGCCAGTATGGCCAGGATTCGATGCTTCATAACTGTGTAAAAATATTATCCATTTACCGACTGCGAGCCTGCTCAGACCTTACCTGGTCCTAACCACCGTGGTCTTTGACCAGCTATCGTGCCAGGGCGTACCAAAGCCACTGAACGCTTCAAAAGGTATTATCCTGATGAGGCTCCGGAGAAGGGCATCTTTGAAGCTGAGCTCCTGGCCGTCTTCTCTGATGGCCTTTGTGCCGGTCAGAAGCTTACCGAGCGTATAACCCTTAAAGACTTTCTCGCAAAACGTATAGTAAAAAACCCAGAGCGGGACGTTGAGAAGATAGCCAACCATGTATAGCTTAAAACCTTCAAGATCAGAAAACATATCAAAATAAAGCTCAGGGGAGATCGCATAGAACAGGTAGCCAACACCCATACCATAAACATAAGAAAGGCCGAAACGGAGCAGAAGGCCATCGATCAAAAGGTTCAGGAATCTTTGTCCGGACGAGGCCTCTGTATAAGTACCAGCAGCGAGGTCGTCGAGCAGGTTGTATTGCTCCTTCACGTTGTTTGTTTCGGGTATCATAAGCGTAGTTTGCCCCAAAATACCAAGCGAAAGGTCAATTACAAAATTAAATTAGTACAATGCGGTTGCCTTACCCCTGTACTGGCTGAACGGCCAACAGTTGTGCCTCTATCAGGGCCTTTTTGAGCTGGGCAGGCGACTCGAAAGCAATACAATGGATACCCATGGCCTCGGCTGCCCTGACATTTCTCAGGTTATCGTCGATGAAAAGAGTTGTTGAAGGCTCAAGCTTGAAACGATCCAGGATCAGCTGGTAAAATTGGGGAGAGGGTTTGCGCATTTTTTCTTCACCGCTAACCACCCTGCCGTCGAACCATTGGAGAAAATCGTAGCGTTCAAGCGCCACGGGGAACAGCTCTGCACTCCAGTTGGTAAGCGCGTATAGCTTGTAGCGGCCGCTATCTTTCAGCTCGCGGAAGATTTCTACTGTGCCTTCGATAGGTCCACCCAGCATTTCCTTCCAGCGGCCATAATAAGCTTCGATATATTCCTTCCATTCGGGGTGCATGGCCACCAGGGTTTCTGTAGCTTCCTTTATCGAACGCCCCGCATCCTGCTCTTCATTCCAGTCGGATGTACAGATATTTTCAAAAAAATGCTTTTTCTTCTGCTCATCTGTAAAAAGGGTGTCGAAAACATAAGCAGGGTTCCAGTCTATCAAGACGCCGCCGAGGTCAAATATGATCGCTTTGATTTCCATGGCCGCAAAGGTAGGGAAAGAGAGCAGCCTCTAATCATCGCAATGAGCCGGCTTTTATAGAGACAACCGGCTCTGCCGGTCAGCCATCGAGGCTGGGGTGTTGCAAAAACGAGGCTGTCTCAGATGAAGTTATTACAGATGAGACTGTTGCACAGCTATTCGATTGGTTGTTTTATGCTTGAAATAGGCACGCTCTCCAACGTTTAATATATGATGCATGGCGCATGCTCTCCGATCAGCAGTGCATAAGTAAGTACGCATACTCTCCGACCTGTCATCCCGACGAAAGGAGGGACCTGAGAGGTCGAACTAAACCGTGCCAGTGCAAATAAAGCATCACGCACACGTTGCCCATAGCCATAAAATTGAACATACGCCCAAAGCGCTCTGACCTTACAGCACAGCTACACCCCCTCCCCGTAGTAGGTACTGAAGTAGGCAGACCCACCGACCTGTCATCCCGACGAAAGGAGCGATCTGAGACGCGGAGCTAAGATGGGCCAGAGAAATAAGTGCTTCTTTGCGAGCTTGCCCAGTAGCGATAGGGACGTACAAGGGAGTGACACAACAAAAGCTTTATAGCAGCTGTACAGTTGAGGCAATTATTTGATGAGTCTTTTAGCTTTGGGGCAGGGTTGAAGGGCAGAGCCTCAGATCCCTCCTTTCGTCGGGATGACAGGTCGAAGAGCGTGCTTATTTTGTTACAAACTACAGGTCGGAGGGTGTGATCATCTTATAATAAACTAAAGGTCGGAGGGTATGATCATCTTATAACAACCTACAGGTCGGAGAGCGTGCTTATTTTGTGACAAACTACAGGTCGAAGAGCGTGCGCAATGCATTAACTATAGATAAGAGATCGCTTATTGCATCAAATACAATACACAAGAAAGCAGTATCATCACACTACAAACGGCAGGTTAAATGGCTTTGCGGCACCTCACGATGCAATACATAAAAACAGGAAGCCATTTTACAACACACTTATCCTGGAAACCTTTCGATAGCACAATACAATAAGTCGAAGGAATAATAAGCAGCAGAACAACGTCATATACTATGACGCGAATCTGCTGCGAGAAAAATTTCCTGCCGTCGTGATAGTATAAAAACAGTCATAAAAAAAGGGCGACCATTGCCGCCCTTTTTCGTTTTACTTGTACCGTTTCAATCCCTTTGCCTCTGCCGGGGTTGCAGGCATAAAGCTGACAGCGGTGCCGCCACCCGCTGCAAGGTTAAAACGCATATTCGTTTTACTGTCTACCAGAAAACGTTCAATTACATAAGCCTCGGGGTTATTCTTCCAATCGGCGCCGGGGCCGTCCCGATAGATCGTGGCCACATACGATTGATTGTTCGGAAGAAAGCTAAGCGCCTGGCTGAAATTCCTGGCCGTCTCATCGGTTATGGTACCCAGGAACCAGTTGGGAGCATTTTTTGCCTTGCGCGCGATCATCAGGTAGTCGCCCGGTTCGGCCTGCAGCACCCTGGTGTCTTCCCAATCCACGGCCACATCGCGTATAAAACGAAATGCATCAGGTCTCGCCTCATAATTTTCAGGAAGGTCTGCCGCCATCTGAACAGGACTGTACATGGTAACATACAAGGCCAGCTGCTTTGCAAGCGTGGTGTGAACTTGTTCCTTTTTAGAAGTGTCGTAATGGTTCATCTTTATCTTGAATATGCCCGGCGTATAATCCATGGGGCCGCCCATCAGCCTAGTAAAAGGAAGAATGGTCTCGTGCTCAGGCGGATTACCGCTGCTCCAGGCGTTGAACTCATTGCCCCTGGCAGCTTCGCTTGCCATCCAGTTCGGATAGGTACGGTGCAGCCCCGTCAGCCTCACCGATTCATGCATGTCGACCATAATACCATAACCACCGGTCTTTTTTGCTACACGCTCGTAATGCTTCACCATCCATTGCCCATCGTGGTGCTCGCCGCGCGGAATAATGCGGCCTACATAACCTGTTTTTACACTGTTCATGCCATGCTGCTTCATAAAGCGATAGGCAGTATCCATCCATCTTTCATAATTCGTAACGGAGGCCGAGGTTTCGTGGTGCATGATGATCCTGACGCCTTTGGCGGCGGCATAGCGGCTCAGCTCATTCACGTCATAGTCCGGGTAAGGCGTTACAAAATCGAATACATCCTCTTTCCATTTACCGAACCAGTCTTCCCAACCTGTATTCCAGCCCTCTACCAGCACCGCATCAATGCCATTGGCTGCGGCGAAATCTATGTATCGCTTTACATTGGCCGTATTGGCGCCATGCGGCACCCTGCTTGCCTGCTGCGAGCCAACCTGGCTGCCGCTATAATCCCAGCTGCTTTTGCCAACATGCATCTCCCACCATACACCCGCAAATTTCTGGGGCTTGATCCAAGTTGTATTTTCAAGCTTTGAAGGCTCATTGAGATTAAGGATCATACGGTTCGCTGCAATGATCTCGGTTGCCTTATCGCTCACGATCACCGTGCGCCAGGGTGTATACGAGGGGGTTTGCAGGTAAGCTTTATCGCCAACAGGGCTCGGCACAAGATGAGACTGCAGTGTATTGGTTGCCTTGTCGATCACCAGGTTCATGGCCGGATAATTTACCAATGCGGCCTCGTGGATGTTGATGTATAGTCCGTCATCGCTTTTAAGCATTAGCGGTGTTTGCACGGCATTTTTACTGAAAAAGGTCTTGGCATGGATTTCCTGCGCAGCCTTGCCGCCCGAAGCATCCACCTCGCTCAGCTTTGTATGGTAATAAAGAAATTCGTTGGTATCATAATCTCCGGGGATCCAGAAAGCTTTGTGGTCGCCGGCAAGCCGGAAGTTTGACCTCTCGTCCTGGAGCACAAAATGAAGCAGCTTTGGCTGCGATGGAAATTCATACCGGAACCCGACGCCTTCGTTAAACACACGGAATACAACGTGTATGGTGGCGCGGGAGCTGTCTTTATCATCAAGCACCAGCCTTAATTGCTTATGGTGGTCGCGAATGGAGCTATACTCACCCCATACTGTGTTCCAGGTTTGATCGTAAACAGAAGAATCTGCGCTTACGAGCCGGAAGCGCGAAAGATTGATGGCCGGATCTTTTAAAACAAGGCCGAGGGTCGAGGGCTGAATGACTGGTTTGTTACCAAAATCGATACGGTAGGTCAGCTCACCGGCAGGCGAAATGCTCACACGAAGCTGTATCCTTCCATCAGGTGAAACGGTTTTGATATCCTGTGCATCAACGGCATAGGT
The DNA here is from genome assembly GCA_035761965.1 of Flavisolibacter sp. Lineage (GTDB taxonomy): Bacteria > Bacteroidota > Bacteroidia > Chitinophagales > Chitinophagaceae > Flavisolibacter. The sequence continues at coordinate 17,153 of DASTPZ010000250.1, forward strand.
AACAAAGGACAGGAGCAGCAGCAAAAGTTTTCTCATAATGTTGGTTTATCTTTTTTCAAACAGCCACCACAGTCTTCTGCGTGGCCTTATCTTGTAATTGGTCTGGATATACTTTTTGATATGATCCATGGCCTCATCCACATCATCGGTAAGCAGTACAAGGCGAAGGTCTTCTTCCGAGATGGTTCCTTTTTCGGCCATCATATGCATTACATCCATCAGCGGCTCGTAAAAATCCTTGCCGAAAAGTACAATAGGAAAGCCGGTGATGGTCTTGGTTTGAACCAGGGTAAGCGTCTCGAACAATTCATCCATCGTACCAAAGCCGCCCGGCATGATAATAAAGGCATAGGAATATTTAATGAGGATGGTCTTTCTTGTAAAGAAATACTCGAAGGTCATCCATTTGTGCATGTAAGGATTGTGGGACTGTTCGAAAGGCAGGCGGATATTGCAGCCTATCGACATGCCGTTGTTCTCGAAGGCACCGCGGTTTGCAGCTTCCATGATGCCCGGACCGCCACCCGTTAACGTGGTGAAGCCAATTTCGGCGATACGCTTGCCGAACTCTCTTGCGCCCTGGTAGTATGGGTGCTCTTCCTTGAACCTGGCGGAGCCAAACACAGTGATACAGGGACCGACGAAATGAAGCGTCCTCACGGCCTTGATCAGCTCCTTGAATACCCGCCAGGCAAATTTAAGCTCGTAGCCCCGGCTCTTTGGACCTTCGAGGTATACATGCTCCTTTGGTGGAATGATGGGATCTTGCTTTGCGCTTTCGGCCTTGGTCTTTTCTTGTAACATAGCAATCGAAATTAAAAGTATAACAAAATGTATTAAGTACACATTAAAAATAGAGCAGCTGCCTGGTGCATGTCCTGTTTTGTCTGCCTGCCTTATTTTCGCCCCATGAAAATAATCAGCTACAATGTTAACGGCATCCGGGCTGCCATTAAAAAAGGTTTCATCGACTGGCTGAAACAGCATCCTGCAGATGTGATATGCATCCAGGAGAACAAGGCGCAGCAGACCGATGTTGAATCAAAGATATTCAACGAGCTGGGTTATCACGACCACTGGTTTTGTGCGCAGAAGAAAGGATACAGTGGCGTAACGGTATTCACCAAGGTGAAGCCCGATGCAGTACAATGCGGAACCGGTCACCAGATGAGCGATGATGAAGGAAGGGTGATACAGCTTGACTTTGGCAACACGCGGCTGATCAACGCCTATTTTCCTTCGGGAACTACCGGCGATGAAAGACAAACCTACAAATACCAGTGGCTGGATGAATTTTATGATTATGTGCAGGCCATGCGCAAGACCCATCCCAACATCATCGTTTGCGGCGACTATAATATTGCGCATAAAGAGATAGATATACACAACCCGTCGGGCAACAAGAACACCTCAGGCTTTTTGCCACAGGAGAGGGCCTGGATGGACAAGTTCTACAGCAACGGATGGGTGGACACTTTCAGGGTCTTTCATCCCGAGCCCCATCGCTACAGCTGGTGGAGCCAGCGTTTTCCAAGCGTGAGGCTGGCCAATAAGGGATGGCGGATCGACTATATCAGCGTAACAGAGCCACTCCGTCCGCATTTAAAGGATGCAGAGATCTTCGCGGATGTAAAGCACAGCGATCATTGTCCCATTTACCTGGAGCTCGACCTGCCCGGTGGAGCCTGATCCTGCGGTTGTAATCATGCCATTCAACGATCGAATCCGGCGCCGGTACAAAATTGACATATCCTCCGGGATCCGTTCTTAACCTTCATATCCAGATACCATGCATATCATCTATAATGTTACCATACATGTTGAGCAGGCCATTGCAGAACCCTGGCTGCAATGGCTTATCAAAGAACATATTCCCGACGTTATGGGAACGGGATGCTTTTCAGGCCACCGGGTTGTGAGGCTGCTGGAGGTCGACGAGTCCGAGGGCCCTACTTATGCCGTGCAGTATTTTGCCGAAAGCAAGGCAGATTATAACCGCTATATACAATTGCATGCGGGGGAAATGCGGCAGCGTTCTTTTCAAAAATGGGGAGAAAGATTCATAGCATTCAGGAGCGTAATGGAGGTTGTGAACTAGTTGTGAAGAAAATATTTTTAAAAGTTTTTGTTGTGAATTTTTATTGTATATTACCCTAAAACCCTTGCCCCTGCTGTATTTCAGCTTACGATAGCTGAAACCCTTTACTGACAAGGGTTTCAGCGGATCAGCCTAAGAGAATCTCCTTATATCACAAATGATATTTTCTTTAAAACCCTTGCCCCTTGCGGATTCTGGCCAATCCAAATTAATCATGTATTTGCCGAAAAATATTTTGCAGGAAACAAAAACCGTCTAAATTTGTTCCACTCAAACTTTAAAATATCGACTATGAACAAAGCTGAATTGATCAACAAGATCGCTGACGATGCTGGTGTTACAAAAACACAGGCTAACGCTGCTTTAGATTCTTTCGTTGAAGCGGTAACCAAGACACTGAAAGGTGGTGGTAAAGTTACCCTGGTAGGCTTCGGAACATTCTCTGTTTCCAAGCGTGCTGCCCGTAATGGCCGTAACCCTCAAACAGGTGAAGTAATCAAAATCAAAGCTAGAAAAGTTGCCCGCTTCAAAGCCGGTAAGGAGCTTTCAGCCAAATTGTAATTACTGCACAAACTTTTTTAAGCTTTCCGTCATGCATCAGCAAGGGCGGGAGGCTTTTTTGTTTCCGGCCGGTACTTCATGTAAAGGCCAGTCCGGTTGTACCAGGGCATCGACCGGTGCAGCCCTGGTACAACTTAGTTGACCAGGGCCGTCGCAGCAAGCCCTAAATTCGTACATTCGCACAACAAAAATTCAATCATGGGAAGAGGTGATAAAAAAACAAAAAAGGGAAAAATCTTTAAAGGCTCTTTTGGAAAGTCCAGGCCTACCAGCGAAAAAAAGATAACAGGCAACCAGCCTGCCCCCAAGAAAGCCTAAGCGCTTAAACCAGGAGAAGGAGGAACAGGGGGATAAGGAAGCGGTGGCGGGTACTTACCTGTGTATGTTCGGGCTACCAGTCTGAAGTATAAAAACTGCAAGACCTTGCTTGCGCTCATCAGGTGCGTAAAAACAAATCTGCCGTTTCATTGCTCATCTGTTCCTGCTCTACGGTGCCAGCCGCTCTATCTTCCAGCTGCCATCTGTTTGCATTGAATACTGGATCCTGTCGTGCAAGCGGCTTGGTCTTCCCTGCCAGAACTCCATGATAACAGGCTTCACCAGATAGCCTCCCCAGTGTTCCGGGCGCCGGAGTTCCTTGTCCTTAAATTCCTCCGATACACGTTGGTATTCCTCGTCGAGCCAGCCGCGGCCTTCGATAACGCTGCTTTGAGGCGAAGCCCAGGCACCGAGCTGACTACCTTTGGGCCTTGACAGGAAATAAGCATCGCTCTCCTTTGCATCAAGCTTCGCGACCAACCCGGTTATACGCACCTGTCTTTCCAGCTCCTTCCAAAAAAACACCAGGCAAGCCTTCGGGTTTTCTTCAAGGTGCATGGCTTTGTAGCTTTTGTAGTTAGTAAAAAAAACGAAGCCTTGGGGGTTGTAATCTTTTAGCAATACAATCCTGGCAGCTGGCATGCCATCGGCCGAGGCCGTAGCGAGGGTCATGGCATTGGGTTCATGAATATGGCTGTCGAGCGCTTGTGCCCACCATTTGCTGAACTGCTCAATGGGGTTTGCGGCTACATCGGTTTCAAGTAAGCTTAGTGAAGAATAATCCTGGCGCAGATCGGCTATAGAACGGTCCATAAACAAGATTGATGCGCAAAGGTAGGATAGTTATTTATCCGTTCTTTCGGCGCAGCAGGTGATCTCTTTCCTCTGCCATCATATTGAGCATGCTTTCGAGCTCACCTATCCGGCGCAGCTCGGTCTGCAGCTTTTTGTTGGTATCGGAAATGCCTTGCATATCTGTATTGAGCTCCTGAAGGAATTGTGTTTTTTTCTGCAGCTGCTGGCGTTGCAGGTTGGCTTCCGAAAGTTTGTCTTCCAGCACATCCATCTCCTGGCGCATGCGCTGGTTCTCTGCCAATATCTCTTCGAACTTTTCGTGTTTTCTTGCGAGCTCCTTATAAACCTGCTCATATGAATGACGGGCGTCTTCGAGCTCTATGGCAAGATTATTTGCACGGTTGGCCTGCTTCTCCAGGGCAATCATTTTAGCCTGCAGCTGGTCAAACTCCTGGTAAACCTCGTCGATCTTGGCAGCCATTTTTTTGGAGGCAGAAGCCTGCTGGTAGAGCTCTTCGATCTCTTCATCCTTTTTTTCGATCACCTCGTGAAGCTTTGTGATCTCGCGCTGCAGCTCATTGTTCTCTTTGCGAAGGTCTTCCCTGCTTTCAGCTTCCAGCTCTTCCACCTGCCTGAGATAACTGGTGAGCAGCTTTTGCTGCTGGGCAATGGTTGATTTCAATTCGTTTACCATGCCGCCTTCCCCATTCGACTGCTTTTTAAAAGCAACGGGCCTTTCTTCCCTCGCGGCACCGGTCGCTGGTATGTCGAACTTTGCACGCGCAAAGCGCTCCTCCACCCCGGCTATAGCCTGGCGGATGGGATTCTTTTTTGGCTCTTTGGCGACAACCGAAGTATAAGCATGCTTGTTGCCTTGCAGTGCTTCCCTCAGCGTACGTCGGTATTTAAGGAAAAAATAGATGGTAATGCCCAGTATAAGGGCACCCACAGGTAGGGCAATGAACTCTATAAGAGTCAGATTAATGGCGATGGTCATGCAGCTAGTCCGGTAAGTTTTCGGAGGACAAGCTAGTGAATTTTTTTGAGAACCAATAGCGGGATTATCCGTTTACGAGGGTTCCCACTTTTTCGCCTGTTACCACCCTGCGGAGGTTGCCTGGCTTGTTCATATCGAAGACCACAATAGGAAGGCTGTTTTCCATACAGAGCGTAAAAGCCGTCATATCCATTACATTAAGCTTACGACTAATACATTCCTGGTAGGTAATCGTGCTGAACCGGGTAGCCGTAGGGTCCTTTTCGGGGTCGGCGGTATAGATGCCGTCCACCCTTGTTCCCTTCATGATCACATCTGCCTTTATTTCGATGGCCCTGAGCGAGCCGGCTGTATCGGTGGTAAAATAAGGGTTGCCGGTACCTGCACCAAAGATCACCACCCTTCCTTTCTCTACGTGCCTGATGGCCCTGCGGCGGATATAAGGCTCGGCGATCTGCTCCATTTTAATGGCGCTTTGCAAACGGGTGTATACACCGATCTTTTCGAGCCCGGCCTGTAGTGCCATGCCGTTGATCACGGTGGCCAGCATCCCCATATAATCACCATGCGCTCTTTCTATACCTGTTTCCGCTTCGTTCATTCCCCTGTAGATGTTTCCACCTCCAATAACGATGGCAACCTGCACACCCAGCTCCGTTATCGACTTGATATCCTGGGCATATTGTCCCAAAACGTCTGTGTCGAAACCAAAACTTTTATCTCCCATTAATGATTCACCGGAAAGCTTGAGCAGGATGCGTTTGTATTTAGGTACCATAGCGGTGCGAAGATAATGGATTGTCCCATATCGTGCAGAACGGGACAAAGGAAACTCTTGCTTGCAGAAGGCCTTGGTGCAGCTGAATGCACTGCCTTGTTATACGCAAGGCCTGATGATGTTGAACCCCGGCAAATGGGTTGGTTCTACCTTCCGGGAGCAGCATATAAAACAGGTTGCCGGTCCTGGCTTTACTCAATACAGGAAAAGCCTGTGACGGTTCGCCCGCGATCTACCTGAGCAGGAGTTTCATAAAAAGAATGTCAGAAGACATTTTAAGCATCTACGTTGAAAAGACTATAGATAGTTCTTTGAACGGCCTTTCTGCAACAGTAGCAGTACGCAAGAAGCCTTGCCCTTTCCTGCCCTGCGAAATGCCTGCCCATTTTTTTAACCCGGCTAATCGCTTATTTTAGCCTGTGCTTTATGCCCTGATCAAAATCTATGCAAGGCTGGCCATCAAGGTCTGTTGCAGGAAGATCGTCGTCAACAAACCTGCCGTTCTTTCGCAAAAAGGGCCCTTGCTGCTGGCGGCAAATCATCCCAATTCCTTTCTCGATGGCATGATCATGACCACGCTCTTCGATGAACCTGTTTATTCTCTTGCCCGTGGTGATGTGTTCAGAAAAAAATGGCTGAACCGCTTATTCCGTCGTATGCAACTGCTGCCGGTATACCGCACGAGCGAGGGTGTAGAGAACCTGGAGCATAACTACACCACTTTTGCTTCCTGCCTCGAGGTCTTTAAAAAAAATGCGGTCGTGCTCATATTCAGCGAAGGCCGTTGCGAGAACGAATGGCATCTCAGGCCGCTCAAAAAAGGCACCGCAAGACTTGCTCTCATGACCTGGGAAACAGGCCTGCCCCTGCAGGTGATCCCGGTTGCTTTCAATTACAGCTCCTTCCGCAATTTTGGAAAAGAGGTCCATATTTACTTTGGTGAACCGGTAAATGCCGGTATGGTTCGAACGGAAGAGACCGAAGGACGCCGCCTGCTCGCGTTTAATGGAGCACTTAAAACACAGCTGGAGCAGTATGTTTATGAGATCGCTCCGGGCGAAAAAGACAAACGCAAAAAACTTTTCTCCATCCGGAGAAATAAAGATTTCTTCCTTCTGCTGCTTCCCGCCCTGGCAGGCTGGCTAAGCCATGCAGCCCTGTTCTACCCGGTAAAAATGTTCGCCCTGTTCTTTCGTAAAAGCGATCATTACGATTCGGTGATGGCTGCCATGCTGCTGCTGCTTTATCCTTTTTATCTCGTGTTGGCCTTTTTGATACTATTCATGCTGGCACCGATACTTTCTCCCCTGGTAGTGCTGTTTCCCTTTCTGGCCCGGGCCTGTGTTCAATTCAAATACCAGCTCGATATCTGATGCGGCGGGCAGGCTCGCTTCAGCAGGGCAAAGAAAAAGGCAGCCTTTGCGGACTGCCTTTCTTATAAAGTTCTGTTCTGCTTAGCCTAAGGCTACGCGCTTGAACTCGATCACTTTCAGATCGCTGTCCACGCTCTTGAGGTAGTCGCCAACAGATTTGGAGCTGTCCTTTACATAAGCCTGCGCCGTAAGCGTGCTTTCCTTGAAGAAAGCATTGAGCTTACCTTCGGCGATCTTGGCCATCATTTCTTCGGGCTTGCCCGCCATTTTCGGATCCTGCTTCATTTGGTCCATCACGATGGCCCTTTCTCTTTCCACAACCTCGGCAGGAACAGAGGCAGCATCAACAGCAACAGGGTTCATAGCCGCGATCTGCATGGCAATGTCCTTGCCTGCTTCACCCGCAGCCTTGCTAAAGGCAACCAGCACGCCCATACGGTAAGCACCATGGATATAAGAGGCAACATAAGGCGCTTCTACCCTTTCGAAACGTGCGATACCGATCTTTTCACCGATGGAGGCAAGCTTATCATTGATAAGGTCAGCCACTTTAGATCCATTTACGGTTACTTCGTTCAGTTCGTCGACGTTCTTTACGTTGTTAGCAACAGCAGCATCGGCAATGCTCTGTGCAAAGGCAACGAAGTCAGCATTCTTCGAAACAAAATCGGTTTCAGAAGAGATGGTCACGATAAATCCGGTCTTGTTGTCGGCAGTTGTTTTAGCGATCACAACACCTTCTTTTGCTTCGCGGTCGCTGCGCTTGGCAGCCACTTTCTGGCCTTGCTTACGCAGCCAGTCGATAGCAGCTTCAAAATCGCCATTGGTCTCGGTGAGCGCTTTACGGCAATCCATCATACCGGCGCCAGTTGCCTGGCGGAGCTTGTTGATATCCTGGGCTGTAATGGTTACAGTTGACATATCTGAGAGTTTATGATTTTATAGATTACGGTCTGCAACCGGTTACCCAGCTGCAGACCGCATTTCATTTTACTTAGTTATTGGAGCGGAAAGATGAGGAAGGCTTAAGCCTTTGTACCTGCTTATCTTCCACCACCTGGACGGCGCTGTCCGCCGCCACCGCCACCCTGGGGAGAACGACGACGCTGTCCGCCACCGGCACCGCCTGCGCCAGGACCACGTCCGGGACCACCGGGGCCGCCGCGGTTGGCACCGCCTTGTCCACGGCCACGTCCACGTCCGCCTTCGGCCTGGGCCTCAGCTTCGAGACGGGCAGCCCTCTTCTCGTTCTCGAGGTCGGTAGCTGCGTCATCACCTTCTTCATCCTTGGCGGCTTGTCTTTCTGCAAGGCCTTCCGCAATAGCTGCAGTGATATAGTTGGTAATGATGGCAATTGATTTGGTAGCATCGTCATTGGCAGGGATGGCAAAGTCAACCCTGTTCGGATCGCAGTTGGTATCAACCACGCCAAAAGTGGTGATGTTAAGACGCTTGGCTTCTGCCAGCGCGATATGCTCGTGCCCGATGTCTACGATGAAGAGAGCAGCAGGAACACGGCCCAGCTGGGCGATACCGCCAAGCACTTTCTCCATCTTGTCTTTATCGCGGCTCAGGGTCAGGCGCTCTTTCTTTGTAATAGAGTCGAAAGAACCATCACCCAGCATTTTTTCGATGCTCTGCATCTTCTTTACGCTCTTGCGAACGGTGTTGAAGTTGGTAAGCATGCCACCCAGCCAACGCTCGGTAACATATGGCATGTTTACGCGCTGAGCGCATTCGGTAACAATATCCTTGGCTTGTTTTTTTGTACCAACAAACAGGATCTTCTTACCGCTGCGGGCGATCTGCTTAAGCGCGGCAGCAGTTTCCTGCATAGCCTCGGAGGTCTTGTTCAGATCTATGATGTGAATGCCTTTCTTCTCAGCAAAGATGTAAGGCAGCATCTTGGGATTCCACTTCTTTTTCAGGTGTCCGAAATGCACACCAGCTTCAAGGAGTTGTTGCTGTAACGAAGTGTTTTGTTCCATTATAGGAAGTTTATAGTTTATTGTTTTTGTTGATAGTCCTGTTCAAGGTCCGGGTTTCCAGAGGATCCAAAACCTCAAACCGGAAACCATATTAGCGTTTGGAGAACTGGAAGCTTCTGCGTGCCTTCTTCTTACCAAACTTCTTACGTTCAACCGAACGCGGGTCGCGTTTGAGCAAACCGGCAGCTTTGAGGGCCGGGCGGAAATCAGGGTTCAGATCAACCAGCACACGGGCGATACCCAGCATGGCTGCTTCTGCCTGTCCTTTAACACCACCGCCGGCAGCGTTGATCTTTACATCAAATTTGTCGACCGCATCGATGGTCTTTAAAGGCCTTTCCACCTGGTTCTGCAGGTACACCAGCGGGAAATACACTTTGTAGTCTTTATCATTTACAGTGATGGCTCCGTTGCCGCGGGAAATAAAAACCCTGGTTACGGCTTCCTTACGACGGCCAACGCTATTCTTTTGTTTTTCCATGAGTGAGTTTTTAGGTCCAAGTACCCTGTAACAAGTACTCAGTACTTAGATTTAGAACTTTAATTCTTTTGGTTGCTGTGCAGTGTGAGGATGCTGGTCTCCTGCGTACACGAACAGTTTTTTATACATCTTGCGTCCGAGGCGGTTCTTTGGAAGCATTCCCTTCACGGCTCTCTCGATGATCACCTCCGGCCTGCGCTTAAGCAGGTCCTTGGCCAGTTCTTCCTTACGGCCACCAGGATAACCCGTGTAGTGGTCGTACACCTTTTCGTCCAGTTTGTTTCCTGTGAACTTGATCTTGTCTACATTGGTAACGATCACAAAATCGCCACAGTCTACGTGAGGGGTGTAATATGCCTTGTTCTTGCCGCGGAGTACCGCTGCAATACGAGAACACATACGTCCCACGGTTTGATTGGTACCGTCCACAACATACCAGTTGCGCTGCACGGTAGCCGCATTCGCATGTTTTGTTGTAAAATGTTGTTTACTCATTGTAAAAAAAGCTTTTGGCTCTCAGAGCCGGTTTAATAATTCACCGCCATCCCGGTGAGTTCTTTGTCAAAACCGGCAGCGAGCCGGTTTTTATGGAGGCGCAAAAGTAGGCATTCCCAGCTATTCAACCCAAGAAAACGGATCTATTTTTTTACAGACGCCTTTATAACTGATTGATAAACAATAAAATTTTTGACCTCATTTTGAAATGATGCTATCCGGAGCTCTAAAATTTACGCTTAATATGGCCCACCCATACAGAATACCACATCTGGTACATGGCGAAAAGTACCGGCCATGCCTGATGTTCTTCTCAAGCCGGAGAAATGTGTTTTAAGCGGTATTTGTGCGGAACTTTATCTTTCTGGGGAATAGCAGCTCAGTGGTAAAAATGAGCAGCAGGCTGATCCCGGTGGTAGCCAGCACCTTGATGAGAAAATCTAGGAAAGTGCCGAAGTCGAGCCACTCCAGCATGATCAGGTAGGTGTGATGCAGCAGGGTGAGCACAAAAATATAAAGGCTGTAAGGCGCCCATCCCATAGCCCGGGGAGAGGGCTCGCGGTAGTTGAATTCCGCCGTATCCTTCGGGATCAGCAGGTTGATGATAAAAGGACGCGCATAGGCGATGAGCACGCAGGCCGCGGCATGCAAACCAGGCGTTGTAGTAAAATAATCGAGCGTGAGTCCCGCCAGAAAGCCTACCAGCAGGAGTCCCAACCGGCTAACGCTGAATGGCAGCCAAAGCACAAAAAGAAAATAGAGATAGGGCACGATAAACCGGTGCAGGAAGGGTATCTTGTTCAATACATAGACCTGCACCAGTATAAAAACGGCAAGCCGGAAGATATTTTTTACAAGATCACTCACCTGTTTGGCTTTTTTTGTTGTTCGACCTTTTTTTCGGTATCCCGCGAGAGTTGGAGCTGCTCTTCACGCTGCAGGTTCTCCACCACGAAGACCTGCTGGATATTCCGGAAGTTCACCGCTGTTCTGATCCTGAGATTATAAAAGCCACTGGCCGGATCACTACTGATCTGCGCTACGGTGCCAATCATTTTATCGGCCGGGAAATTATAAGAATACCGGCTGGTGAGCACCGTATCGCCGGTTTTGACCTCTACGCTTTTGGCTATGCCCCTCAGCAGCACAAAGCGGGGATCCTTGCCATCCCACTCGATGGTGCCGGCATCACCCGTTTTTTTCAGCGAAGCGCTTACCGAGCTCTGCACATGCAGCAGGCTCATAACTGAGCTGAAATTAGGACTGACATTGATCACATAACCGACAACTGCTCCGTCAGAATTGAGAACGGCCATATCATCGCGAATGCCAAACTTCGACCCCCTGTTGATCTGGAGATAGTTTTTGTCAGAATTCACCGTATTGTATACCACCTTGGCATCCCGCCATAAATAACGGCGCACACCTTTTACTGTGTCCACCATCACGGAATCGGTGACCAGCCTCTGGGCCGTATCGGTTTTTGTAAAATTCGACTGAAGCAGGTTAAGCAGGGAATCGTTCATGCGGTGAACTCTCTGGTTCTCTTCGCCCTGGTGGAAATAGTCGTCGAGCTTATCCACCTGGGTATTGACTGTACCGGTTACCTCGTTGGCCACGCCCAGGAAGGCCGCATGATGGAGCTTATTGAATTTGAAAAGCATCCATAGCGCAAACACCTGCAGCAGCACAAAGGCTATGAAGGTAAAATACCGGCGGATGAATAGGAAAATATTGCGCATGAAAAGCCATCAGCGATCAGCCTTAAACCGATCGGCCTGTTTTATCTCATTACAAAAGGATAACGGTCATAATTTTTGAGGGCCAGGCCGGTACCGCGTACCACGCTCTTAAGCGGATCATCTGCCACATGCACAGGCAGCTTGATTTTCTGGCTCAGGCGCTTGTCGAGGCCCTTCAGCAGGGCTCCGCCGCCGGTTAGATAAAGTCCCCTGCGGTAGATATCCGCAGCCAGCTCGGGTGGGGTTTGCTCCAGCGCTTTCAGGATGGCTTCTTCCATTTTGAAAATGCTCTTGTCCAGTGCTTCGGCAATTTCCTGGTAGGATACCATGATCTGCTTTGGAATACCCGTTACCAGGTCGCGGCCGTTTACAGGCAGGTCATCGGGTGGGTTATCGATGTCTTTCATGGCAGCGCCGATCTGTATCTTGATCTGCTCTGCAGTACGCTCGCCAATCAGCAGGCTGTGGTAACGGCGAAGGGCTTCCATGATATCGGCAGTGAACTCATCACCTGCGATACGAATGGATTGATCGCAAACAATACCGGCCAGGGCAATAACCGTAATACCGGTAGTGCCGCCACCTATATCGATGATCATATTGCCAACGGGCTCTTCCACATCAATGCCTATACCTAAAGCAGCCGCCATTGGCTCATGGATGAGATAAACTTCTTTTGCACCGGCCTGTTCCGCGCTATCACGCACAGCCCGCTTTTCCACCTCTGTAATGGAGGAAGGAATGCAGATCATCATACGCCAGCTTGGGGGGAAAAGCGGTTTTTTGGGATAGACCATCTTGATCATTTCCCGCAGCATTAGCTCAGCAGCATTAAAATCAGCGATTACACCATCTTTCAGGGGTCGAACGGTCTTGATGCTTTCGTGGGTTTTTTCGTGCATCATCAGGGCGCGTTTCCCAACGGCCAAAACTTCTTTCGGGTTGTTGCGGTTCAGGGCAACGATGGATGGCTCATTCACCACCACTTCGTCATTGTGGATTATCAAGGTATTGGCTGTTCCCAGATCTATTGCTATCTCCTGCGTGAACCAGTTAAATAGTCCCATGCTGCTGTATTGGATTTAAGATTTGAAGGTCGTCTGCAAAATTGGTGGAAATAAATTGAAATGTCAAAGTAAAACAGCTGTCAGTAATACATTTTTTTCAGTCTTTCAAGGGTTTAGAGCGTTTTAGCTTGTTCACACCTCTCACCTCTTCTCCTATGCCCGGATGGTTTACAGAAACAAGCACCAGGAAAAGACCGCCATTTGCCTCCCGGAGAAAATGCCTGCCCGATAACCGTTGCCTTCAGCCAAATGAAAACACTGGATAACTTTAAGCTGTGAAGATCATTAACCGCAATGTATGGATTCTTTCGCTGGTAAGTCTTTTCGCCGATGTAGCAAGCGAAATGCTTTACCCGGTCGTGCCGGTTTACCTTAAGGAAACAGGCTTTTCCATCCTGATGATCGGCATACTGGAAGGAGTTGTGAATTTCATTGCCGGCCTGAGCAAGGGTTATTTTGGCCGCCTGAGCGACAGGAACGGCAGGAGGACCCCCTTTATCCGCACGGGCTATCTCCTCAGTGCTATTTCAAAACCTGCGCTGGCCCTTTCCAGCCTTACAGGATGGATCTTTCTCGCACGAACGGTCGACAGGCTCGGGAAAGGCGTAAGAACGGCGGCCAGGGATGCGCTTCTATCCCAAAATGCCACGCCGGACACGAAGGCCGCGGTTTTTGGCTTTCACCGGTCCATGGATACGCTGGGAGCCGCCATAGGACCGGTTATCGCACTTGCTTATCTTTACCTGAGGCCGGGTGATTATCAAACCGTTTTCCTTCTGGCCCTTGCTCCCGGGCTTGTTTCAGTGGCTCTCACCTGGTCCATCAGGGAGCAGCAGCAGCGAGCTTCGAGTGAACCCCGCGGACATTTTTTTTCTTATTTCAGCTATTGGCGGAAAGCATCCGGAAACTATAAAAAGCTGGTAAAAGGCTTGCTGGTCTTTGCTCTTTTTAATAGCGCGGATGTGTTTTTATTGCTGAAGGCAAGGGAGGTAACGGGCAGCGATTCGCTTACCATTGCAGCTTACATAGTTTATAACCTGGTATTCGCCCTTGCTGCATGGCCGCTTGGCCGCCTTGCCGACAAAGTAGGCCTTCATAAGGTCTTTCTCGCAGGCCTGCTGGTTTTTG
>DASTPZ010000251.1:0-6812 GCA_035761965.1 Flavisolibacter sp.
ATTACTATACCATCAACCCGCGTTATGGCACGATGGACCAGTTCAAGGAATTTCTGAACGAAGCGCATAAAAGAAACCTCAAGGTGATCACCGAGCTCGTCATCAACCATACCTCTGACCAGCATCCCTGGTTCCAGCGCGCCCGTACGGCGCCCAAAGGGTCGCCGGAGCGGGATTTCTACGTATGGACCGACGATCCCAATCAATACAAGGACGTGCGCATCATCTTCCAGGATTTTGAAGCCTCCAACTGGACCTGGGATCCGGTGGCGCAGCAATACTACTGGCACCGTTTCTTTCATCACCAGCCAGACCTCAATTTCGACAATCCCGCTGTGCAGAATGAGATCTTTCGCATCATCGACTATTGGTGCGACATAGGCGTTGACGGGTTCAGGCTTGATGCCATTCCCTACCTCTTTGAGCGGGAAGGTACCAATGGAGAGAACCTGCCCGAAACGCATACATTCCTGAAAAGGCTTCGCCGCCATATCGACGAACACTATCCCGGCAAAGCCTTCCTGGCCGAAGCCAATATGTGGCCCGAAGACTCGGCTTCCTATTTCGGTAACGGCGATGAATGCCATATGAACTACCATTTCCCTGTCATGCCGCGCATGTTCATGGCCCTGCAGCAGGAAGACCGCTACCCTATCACCGATATCTTCGATCAAACACCCGATATACCGGATAATTGCCAGTGGGCCATCTTTCTCCGCAACCACGATGAGCTGACGCTTGAAATGGTAACGGATGAGGAGAGAGATTTCATGTACAAAGTCTATGTAAAAGACCCGAAGGCCAGGATCAACCTCGGCATCCGCCACCGGCTGGCGCCGCTGATGGAGAACAACCGCAGCCGGATAGAGCTGATGAATTCCCTGCTCTTTTCCTTGCCAGGCACGCCCGTTATCTACTATGGCGACGAGATCGGCATGGGCGATAATTTTTACCTGGGCGACCGCGACGGGGTGCGCACACCCATGCAGTGGTCACCCGACCGCAACGCGGGTTTTTCCGAGGCCAATCCCCAGCAGCTTTACCTGCCGGTGATCCTCGATCCTGAATACCATTACGAAGCAGTGAACGTGGAGATGCAACGCCGAAATACCTCTTCCCTGCTTTGGTTCATGAAGCGCATGATCAATATGCGCAAGAATTATAAAGCATTCAGCCGCGGCGACATGAAATTCCTCCAGGTAGAAAATCCCAAGATACTCGCTTTTACGCGCAGCTATGAGGACGAGACCTTGCTCATTATCGCCAACCTTTCGAAGTATGCGCAGCCGGCGGAGATCGACCTGCGCGAGTTCAAGGGATACATTCCTGTTGAAATGTTCAGCAAGAATGCCTTTCCGATGGTCAAGGAAGACCAGCCTTATTTTTTTACACTCAATGCGCATTCCTTTCAATGGTTCGTGCTGCAGAATGTAAGAACCAGGATGGAGGAGATGAATACGCTGCCGCTTGTATCGTTCGGCAGCTGGGAAGCGGTCGTACGGCCCGAGGGCCGGCGCAGGCTGGAAGAAACCGTGCTCGAACCCTTCCTGAATAACCGGAGATGGTTCAAGGGCAAGGACAGGAAGATCTATGGTATCAGCATTGTGCAGTATGCGACCCTGCCAACCGGCAGCAGGCCGGTTTACCTGCTCCTGGTGGAGGTGAGCTATGAAAGCGGGCTGCCGGAGACCTACCAGCTCTCGATCAGTTATGTAACGGACGAAGATGCGCAGCGGCTCTCTACGAGCTGTCCCGAATCCATCCTTGCACACCTGCAGCTCGAAGGCCGCCAGGGTTTGCTCTGCGATGCTTTTTACCTCCCCGAAATGCAGCAGTTCCTGATCAGGAATATGCGGAGTAACCGGGGCCTGTCCGCCGGCGACGGGCAGATCGATTTCAGGCCCGGCGCCGCGGTGGCGGATCATGTGCGGGCGGCAAGCAATATCGTTGCGAGGATGCATACAGGTGATGAGAACAACACATCCATCACCTACGACAACCGGTTTTTCCTGAAAATGTTCCGGAAGCTGGACCGGTCCGTTAACCCTGATGTGGAGATGAACCAGTTCCTGTCTGAGCAGGCGGGCTTCCAGCACATACCTGCCTTCCTGGGCACGGTGGAATGGGCAACCGATAAAGGCACGCTGGTGCTCGGCATGATGCAGGCCATGATCGAGAACCATGGAGATGGCGAAAGCTACATGCAGGAAAGGATCGTCAACTACGTGGAGCGCATATCGGCCAGGGAGCGTACCCTGCTTGACCCACATGACCGCAGGGGCAGTCTTGTCAACCCCGTTGGCTTCGACGAGCTGCCCGAAGAGCTGGGCATATTGCTCGGCAACCGCGCAGCGGACCAGGCGCGCCTCATAGGCCTGCGTACCGCGCAGCTTCACCTTGCCCTTGCCAATGCAGCACACAAGGACTTCAGCCCAGAGGAATATTCCCTGCACTACCAGCGCTCGCTTTTCTCGGCCATGCAGTCACTGGTGCGGGAGAGCTTTCAAAGCCTTTCAAAGAACTATGACAGGCTTCCGGCCGAGGTTAAAAAAGAAGCGCCCCAATTGATCGCCCAGAAAGACAACCTGCTGAATACCCTGCGCCGCATTTATACCAAAAAACTCGATATATCCAAGATCCGTATACACGGTACTTATGGCTTGAAAAAACTTTTGCTCACGGGCAAGGATGTAGTGATCCACGATTTTGCGGGCAACCCGTTACGGAGCTATAGCGAAAGACGCATCAAGCGTTCGCCCGTCAGGGATATAGCGGAGATGGTCACTTCGTTTTACTATACGGCCTACGAAGGCTTTTACGCCAATGGTAACATACCGCGCGAAGAGCTGGCCGGCCTTATGCCCTTTGCAGACCAGTGGGCGCATTATATGAGCGGCTTCTTTCTTAAAGCTTATTACGAAGCGGTGGAAGGCTCTTCACTGATCCCTGCCGACCGCAAAGAACTGGAAGTGGTGTTGAATACCTTCCTGCTCGAAAAAGCCCTGGTGCACCTGGGTGCGGAGCTGAATGCAAGACCTGCCCGCGCGGTGATCCCCATCAAGATCATCAAAAACATCCTGGGCATAAAGGAGCCGCAGCTGTCAGTGGTTCACGAATAAGAGGGCTCCTGTCTTTGAATGGGCTGTATGAAGCGGTTAAGAAAGGGAAAGACCTCTCTCTGCGAAAGGATGGTATACTGCGCGGCCGTATTGGCACGGCCGATCTTGATCGTATAACCCTTCTCCCTCAGCGCCCTGAACATATCCTCGTCGGTGGCATCATCGCCGATGCAAAGCACAAAATCGGGGTTGATGTTCGCCAGCATTTTATTGGCGGCGGCGCCCTTGTCCACGCCTACCATGCGCACCTCGAGCACCCTGTTGCCATCGATCACCTGGAGGGAAGTATTGGTGGTGAACTGGAGCAGGTTATTCCGAAGCTCCCTTGAGCGCATAAAGCCCAGCTCCTGGTTGGTATTGCGGTAGTGCCAGGCAAGCGTGCTTTTCTTTTCCTCGATAAAGGAGCCGGCGCATCGGTCAACGAACAGCTGCATCAGCGGCCGCACCTGTTCCTTCCATTCCGTGTTGATCACAAACTGCTCCTTCCATTCATCATCCTTGTATTTAACACAGGCTCCGTGTTCAGCGATCATGTTCAGGGGAAGGCTGCCCAGCCATTTTTCCAATGTATCGGCATCACGCCCGCTGATGATCACCACTTCGTTGGAGGGATCATTGGCCAGTCCGCGCAGCAGCTGTATAAGCTCCGAGCTGGGGGCGGCAAGCGAGGGCAGCTTTTGATAAGGCGCGAGTGTTCCGTCATAGTCGAGCAGGATGCAGCGCTTCTCCGCATGGCTGAACCTGCCAACGATCTCTTCGATATGGTGTTCCTTCAGTATGTTCACTTTCAAAGCTTCCTGGTCTTTTTTTGTCATGATCAATTGGTCCAGAAAATCGTTCACCCATTTCTGAACATTATACTCGGCCAGGCGTCTTTGCATATAGGACAGCCTGGAACGCTGCTCGATCAAAGACATGTTGAGCGCCTGGTTGATGGCCTCACCTACCTCATCGGTATCTGTCGGGTTCACGAGCACGGCTTCATTAAGCTCGCTCGCGGCACCGGTGAGCTCGCTCAGCACCAGCACGCCCTTGTCGATACAGCTTGCAATGTATTCCTTTGCTACAAGGTTCATACCATCGCGAAGCGGGGTAAGCAGGGCTACGTCTGCCGCCTGGTAAAGCCCGCACAGCTCTTCAAAGCTAAGATGATTGTACCGGTAGATCAATGGCTGCCAGTGAAGGGTTGAAAAACGGCCGTTGATGCGGCTTACTTTTTCCTCGATGCTTCTCTTCCTGTCATTATAGGTAGGGATGTTGTCGCGCGAAGGGATCACGTTGAGTATGAACACCACTTTTTCTATCCATTCGGGATGGCTGTTGAGAAAACACTCGAAGCCATTGAGCCTATAACCCAGGCCCTTGGTGTAATCGAGCCTGTCCACAGAAAAGATCAGCTTCTGCCCTATGAATTTTTCTTCAAGGGCCGTGCAGATGCCCACCACTGTTTCGTCGGTGCAGGCATCCCGGAACTTTTCGTAATCGATACCGATGGGAAACTGGTCGGCCTTGACCATGCGGTTGCCATAGAACATGGTATTGAACTGGCTCTCCACCTGCAGGGTCATCTTGGCCGACTGTATGAAATGCTGAACATAGTCATGGGTATGGAAGCCTATCAGGTCCGCTCCCATCATGCCCTGGATCAGCTGCTTCTTCCATTCCGTAGGCAACAGCCTGAATATCTCGTAAGAAGGAAAGGGTATGTGAAGAAAAAAGCCGATGGTAGCTTCGGGCATCACCTTGCGCAGCATATCAGGCACCATCATGAGCTGGTAATCGTGCACCCATATCACATCGCCGGGACGGCAGATGGCTGCTATCTTGTCGGCAAACAGCTGGTTGATCTTCCGGTAGTCTTCGAACGCAGATTTTTTGTATTCAACAAGCGAGGGAAAATAGTGGAAAAGCGGCCACACTGTAGAGTTCGAAAAGCCGCTGTAAAAGCTCGTGTAGACCTCGGGGTCAGGGAACAGTGGCTCGATCTCAAAATCTGCAGGCAGCTCCCCGGCCGACCGGGCTTCGAGCCAGTCCTCTTCGGCTGCATCCATGCTGCCGATCCAGATCTTTTTGCTATAATGCTGATCACCGCTGCTGCGCTCGAAAAAGCTTTTGATGGCTGAGACCAGTCCGCCCGAGCTCTGGCGGACAGATACCCCATCGGCATTTCGTTCTACGGCAAAGGGCAACCTGTTGGAAATGATCAATAGTCTGCTCATAATACGGCCTTATCCGTAGAGGTGTTCCAAAAATTGGACCATAAGGCGACACTGGCATGACAAAACTGCCGGTCCGGGGCAGTAACAATACACAGGTTCAGCTTATCGTAACAACACAATCAGCATGGCAAGCTTGGCAAGATCAAAACATGAATACAGCGCAACAAAAAACCCATAGGCACAGCCTATGGGTTCTGTATAAAAACTCATGATCTTAATAAGGAAGGATCACAGATTGCGGATTGCCTATTGGTGGTATCCAGGTAATTTTCATGAAATAAGTTCCTGCGCCCGGACAGCCCGTTGGATTGGCAGAAGCATCCAGTCCGAAAGTGGCTGTTGCAGTGGCAAATCCTTCATGCTTGATCTCACCTGCCGTTACACGGAAGCTGCAATCCTGCCTGATCACCACAGGCTGGGTGATCGAGGTAGTAAAGGCGCGACCGAAGCGGTTGGTGCCCCATTCGGCTACCTGCGTATTGCTGCCGATGGTATGGTTGCCGGTCACAGTAAGCACGATGCCATTGTTATAGCTGTAAACTTTTTTACGCGCAACCTGCCAAACACGCTGTGTATTGTTGTCGAAGCTGATGGTCATGCTGCTGCTGGCCAGTTCGTGAATGATATTGCTGGCCTGGGAAAGATTGATGAGCAGTCCGCCGCTTACATTGGTCAGCGTGAGCGCACCATTGATGGTGATGCTGGTATTGTCTGAAAGCCTTCTCACCTTGAGGTCCTGATAAGTAAGCGTGATAACCGCGCCGGCATTTTTCCACCGGGTATTGGTTGGCATCGATACGGTCACTGTTCCCGAACGGTGATGGGTACCCGCGCAGTTGTTGCCGTTGTAAGCGATGGTGATCTTGCGCTGTCCGGCCGACGTGTCTGCCGTTGCCAGGGCGTTGCAGATAGAATTAAGGTTCATCATGCGGGCGCCGCTGAATGAAGCCGAGCTTTCCATAGCCGTGGTGGCGTCATTCACCGCCATGTCAATATCGCTCGACACGCGGTTCTGATCGGAAGAATGTACGGCAACCTCCGTAGCCGGATCAGGTGTATCAACATCCTGGTCGTTGTCGTCGTTATCGTCTTTTTTACAGGAACCAAGAAAGAGAATGGCTGCCGTCAGCGGCAGGCAGAGGTAGCGGAAGGATAATTGCATAAGGTTTGTTTTGTTACGAAGAAGCATAGACCATGGCCTCTCCGTAAGGTTTAACGGATCTGGAACAAATAAATTGTAAGTATAGCATCAAAAACAGGAAAAAGCAAGCCGGCGATGTGAAAGCTTCGTTTGTCCCAGGCAGTTAATGAAAATGCCAGGCAAGGCAATGTACGATCGTCATTCAATGCCTGACCGGTCAGCATCCGGCGGGCTCTAAGTCATTGTGAATCATGGACAGGTGCTGATCGCATACACTCACCAGCACTTATGCGGAATCTTTCCTGGGGAAATGTATCAGTCTCGTGATGCAAT
>DASTPZ010000252.1:0-16318 GCA_035761965.1 Flavisolibacter sp.
GGCTTGCCAGCATGAACCAGGAGGTTGTCCCAATGAAAATCGGCAAAGAATACGGGCTGCTTGATATCAAATTTCGAGGCAAGCCGGGTATTCACCCTGCCTA
Organism: Flavisolibacter sp.; assembly: GCA_035761965.1. GTDB lineage: Bacteria > Bacteroidota > Bacteroidia > Chitinophagales > Chitinophagaceae > Flavisolibacter. The sequence continues at coordinate 104 of DASTPZ010000252.1, forward strand.
GCTCCAGCAGCTTCTCACCATCGGCAGCCAGCTGCAGACCGGGATCGAGATCCGCCGGGGCCATGACTGAGAATTCTGCTGTCTTCAGGCCTGATGCAGCAAGGATGGCTTCTGTTATGCCTTTAAGATAGTAAATGTCGGACTGGCCTGCTGTTTCCCTCCAATGAGGTTCGCTCAGCTGGCCAGTGAGGTAAAGGCAGAGGTGGTTGCGCTCTAAATATTCGCCGGCTGCAATCTTCGAATAGGTTTTACCCCATTCAAAAAAGCGGAGCCTGCTGTTCTTCCTGTTGAGGTTGAAGGCAATTACTTCAAGGGCGGTATGTAGCATGGAAGGACGCAGGATGTCCAGCTCGCTGCTGAGGTTGTTAAGCAGCTTTACTGCCTGCGAAAGCTCCTGTTCAGAAAAATAGGCCGAGTTGGTGATGGAGTTGGTAAGGATCTCAGAAAAGCCCATGCCTGTGAGCAGGGTGGATATTTTTTCTTTGAGCTGTTCGGCTTTGTAATTTTCTTCGACTGACGGATATAGTGTGATGTGAGCAGGTATCTCGATGTTGTCCAGTCCGTCGATACGCAGGATCTCCTCTACCACATCAGCCGGCAGCGATACGTCGGGTTTATGGTAAGGTACTTCCAGCACCATGGCGTCCATGCCTTCCCTGACCACGGTAAAGCCGAGTGCCTGCAGGATGTGCTTCACTGAATCGGGATGATAGTTCTTGCCGCTCAGCTTTTTGATATAATGGTATTTGACCGCTACTTCCTTTTTGGGCAGGGGATCGGGATAGATATCGATAACCTCGGAGGCAATATGACCGCCGGCTATTTCCTGGATAAGCACTGCGGCCCTTTTCAGAACCGTAACGGTATTGGATATGTCTATGCCTTTTTCGAAACGGGTAGCCGCATCGGTTCTCAGGCCATGCCTGAAAGAGGTTTTGCGGATGGACACCGGGTCGAAATAAGCGCTCTCGAGAAAGATGGCTTTTGTTCCTTCTTTTACACCGCTCTGCAGGCCGCCAAAAACACCGGCTATGCACATGGGCTCCGTTTCATTGCAGATCATAAGGTCTGCATCATCAAGCTTTCTTTCTTTTTCATCAAGCGTGATGAAAGGGGTGCCTCCGGGCAGGGTCTGTACGATGATCTTGCCACCCCTGATGGCCGCATAGTCAAAAGCATGCAGGGGTTGACCTGTTTCATGCTGGATAAAATTGGTGATGTCGACGATATTGTTGATAGGCCGCAGGCCAATGGCACGCAGCTTTTCCTGTAGCCACTTCGGGGAAGGCTGCACTTTTATATTGTCGATGCAAATGCCGGAATAACGCCTGCAGGCCAGCTTATCGCCGATTTCAACAGAGATGGGCAGGCTCGCTTTGTCGGTTTTGAACGGCACGGCAGGCAGCAGGGGGCGCAGCTCTTTTTTATCATGGTGTGACAGGTAGGCGCAAACATCGCGGGCCACACCCCAATGGCTCATTGCGTCCATCCTGTTTGGCGTGAGGCCTATCTCGAAAATGATATCGCTGTAAGGATTGAAATAGTCGGTCGCCCTCATGCCGATGTGCACATCTTCCGGCAGCACCATGATGCCTGCATGCGAAGATCCAAGCCCGATCTCGTCCTCGGCGCAGATCATGCCGTGGCTTTCGACGCCGCGGATCTTGGCTACTTTCATGGTGAGGGGGTCTCCCGAGGCGGGATAGATGGTGGTTCCAACCGTTGCCACTACTACTTTTTGCCCGGCAGCTACGTTGGGCGCACCACAAACGATCTGCAGCGGGGTGCCGGTGCCAACGTCCACGCTGGTGAGCTTGAGCTTGTCGGCATTGGGATGCTGCTCGGTATGCAGCACCTGCCCGATGAGCAGGCCTTTGAGTCCGCCGCGTACCTCTTCATACGCTTCCATTTTTTCCACCTCGAGACCTATGGAGGTCAGGATTTTGGAGAGGCGTTCCGGTTCCACGGGTACAGGCAGGTATTCGCTCAGCCATTTATAGGAGATCGTCATTGATCGAAAGATTGGTAAGTGGGCAAAAATAAGGAGAGTTTGCAGTTTTCGGCCGGAGCCCTCTCTTATGGTGAGCCTGTATTTTGCTCCCCAGGGTTATGGCGCAGAAGTGTGCGACGCAACCGAGGCTGCTGAAAGCCCTGTAGCCGGGCCCACCTTTCATCGCGGTAATGGCTGTGGCCTTGTTAACCTTCGAGGTGAAGGGTAAAGATGATCATCCTGGACTGGATGCGATCGACAACACGGGAATAAGGCAGGTTGGGATTGCGGTCGTGCAGGTTATTGAGTCCATTGCTGATCTTGATCTCGGGTGTAACCGTAACGCTTTTGCGGTAAAAATTAAAGCCCATGCCGGCTTCGATACCATAAGTGAGCTTTTTGAGACGCACCACATCATCTGCTTTTCTTTTCTGCGCATTGGAGGCAAGGTCGAGGTCAAGTTTGCCACCGCCGAGCATATACACCCGGAAATTCCCGATCCGGTCCGATTTGAACTTGAGGCTGAGCGGAAAAGTAGTGATAATGGATTCAACGCTTTTTTTGACGTTATAGCCCTGGTCGATATCCGGTGGATAATTGCGGTTGAGCGTGTAGAGGATCGGTCTCTCGCTAAAGATCAGCCCTGGGTTGAAGCGGAGCTCGAAGCGGTTGGTAAGGTTGAGTCCGGCTACAAGGCGGAGTGAGATGCCGGGCGTGTTCTGCGGTTCAGCTACGAGGATGCTGTCCTGCTGGAGAAAGCTTGGATGGTGCTCTATCTGGAAGCGGGAATAGACGGCAGACAGTGAAAGTCCGAAATAATAGGGCTTATTGTCCTGCTCTTCGCGGTGGATCTCTCTCTGGGCAAATGACGAAAGCGAGCAGGCTAAAAAAGAGCAAAACAGGAAAGCGCGGCTTCTCCAGTTCCAGGCTTTCGTCCACGATAGATTCAAATCTTTCATAAAGGTCTGTAAATCAAACAAGTACTTTATCACAACAAGACCAGGAGCGTCAAACGAACAGCTCCAACTGTCTTTTCTGAACCCCTAAAACGTGTGTTTTGGGGAATAATTGCAAGTTAGAGGCTTATAATTTCAAATCCGGTTCCTTCCCTTGCCCGAAAGGTTTGAAAAATCAGCCTTTGGCAAGGGACGCAGCACCTCAAACCGCATCGATCAATTTATATGGGCAGGCGGGCTTACAGGGGTTTCCTGCCGCTGTAGATACAGCAAATTCCGAGGCTAAGGGGCTTCCAGGTGGTATTGGTATAACCGCAGTTTTTCAGGACGACATCGAAATTCTGGCGATCCGGGAAGGCCTTGGCCGATTCGTTGAGATATTGATAAGCCTGCTTGTTCTGGTTAAACAGCTTTGCCATTTGTGGTGCGACCATGCCCATGTAAAAATTGTACAGGTTGCGGATGCCGGGTATCCTTGGCTTGCTGAATTCGAGCACTACCAATTGCGCGCCGGGCCTGAGTACTCTCCGGATCTCTTTAAGGCCTTTTTCCAGGTTCTCGAAATTGCGTACGCCAAAAGCTACCATTGCACCGTCGAATGAATTGTCGGGAAAATCGATGGTCTCTCCATCACCCGATACGAGCTCGATCTTTGTTTGGAGCTCCTGCTTCCGGATCTTTTTCCTGCCGAACTCAAGCATTTTTTCGGAGATATCGATGCCGGTGATCTGCTTTGGCCGAAGCATACGGGCAGCCATGATAGCCATGTCGCCGGTACCGGTGGCCACGTCGAGCAGGGCCTGGGGCTGATCCTTGCTAAAGCGTCTTATGGCCTTTCTGCGCCAGCTGATATCTATGCCCGCGCTTAAAAAGCGGTTCATGAAATCGTATCTCGGCGCAATATGGTCAAACATCTCGCTTACCTGGGCCTTTTTAGAGCCTTCGTCTGAAAAGGGCTTTATGTTGTCATGGGCAAACTCGGTCATAGCGGTGCAAAGGTAGAGAGACTAAGCCTGATTCTTCACAACCGGCATAAAGAAGGAGCAGGTTATGATAAAGTTCTCCTGCTTTTGATTCCCCAGCTGTTTTCATTCCTTCTTTTGCCCTTGCTGATACCACAGGCTGTTCCCTGCCCTGATATTCGTTTCTTTGCAGTTATGGAAATCACACAGGCCGAATACCTGATCAGCAGTCCTTCGGTAGACAAATGCCCCCCGGCCGACCGGGCGGAGTATGCCTTTATCGGAAGGAGCAATGTGGGGAAATCTTCGCTGATCAATATGCTTTGCAACAAGAAGGAGGTGGCCAAGGTTTCTGCCTCTCCGGGAAAAACGCAGCTCATTAACCATTTTTCCATTCTTTCGAGCGACAAGGCCCAGTGGTACCTGGTCGACCTTCCCGGATATGGTTATGCCAAAAGATCGCAATCGCAAAGAAAGACCTGGCAGAAAATGATCGAGGCCTACATCCGTCAGCGGGAAAACCTCGTAAATCTCTTTGTGCTCATCGACAGCCGCCACGAGCCGCAGAAGCTGGACCTTGATTTTGTGAACCAGCTTGGCGAATGGCGCATACCTTTTGCACTTGTATTTACAAAATCGGATAAAAGCACGCAACGGGAAACGGCCAACAATGTGAATGATTTCCTGCGTGCACTTTCCGATACCTGGGAAGAGCCGCCGCCACATTTTGTAACATCGGCCATCAAGCGCACCGGCGCAAAGCAGTTGCTGGCCTTTATTGCAGGCTGGAACGATGCATTCAGGCAGTCCAGGAAAACCCCGGTGTAAACTTTATTTGTGTAATATTGCAGCTTCTGGATATGAAAAAAGCCGCCCTTGAAAGAAATGCCGTTATTGTTCTGTTTGTTCTTGTGCTGATCATTTTTTCGTTTGCGGAGAGGGACCGGAAAAAAATACTCGCACTCTATACAAAGGAAGCTGCCGCTAAGGCCCATGCGGCCGATCATTCCGGCACCCAGGATTCACCGGGAAAGACGCCTGCCCGCACAAGGCATTAAGCATTGACTGTCCCGCAGCTGTCAATTCACCATTCTATCAAATTTCTTATGTTCCGCGTTTTGCTTTTGGCTGCTGTATTATGCTCCCTGCAGGCCCATCCACAGGTCGATCCCGGGAAGCTGGATTCGCTCTCGCGAGCAATAGCGGAAAAGGCGGGCGCCACCAGAAAATGGCAGGACAGCTTCCTCGCAGCGCAGGACAGCGCCAGGCGTTCACACAACAAAGCCTTTGGCAAAGGCGAACCGGAAAGAAGAGGAAGCGATGAGGCAAAGGAAAATAAAGGCATTGCCATTCCCTTAGTCCTGCTTATTGCCATTGCCATGATATTGGCACTGCTTTACCGTCGGCGGAAAACGAAGCCTTAGTTCACGATCTTATTGGCACAGCTGCTGCTGGCAAAGGCTTCGGGCTTGGCTTTGAAAGCAAAGCCCATCCCCAGGATATAACCCATGGCTTCCTTAAGGGCATCATTGCTTTTGAAATGCGGATTGGTATTGATGTCGGCATGAACCTCCATATCCACATTATATAAAGTAAAAAGATTGCACAGCTCATATGCAATCTCTATACTCTTGGCTACTTCCACCAGCATTCGCTCCTTGATGGAATACTGGTGACGGGTGCGCTCATTGTGTATGAACATGAAGCCCCCATGGCCTTCTCTTAGAAATACAATGACCGTTGCAAATTCTGTTTCCTGTCCCTTGACCTGGGAATCCGTACCAATGCACACTTTAAGCTTATAACCTGCGGCGGTCTCCTTCTTGATTGCATTTTCAACTGCATTGTAGACCGGAAGACCGAGCGGCTCACCATTGAACTTTCTCCAACGCATAAAAAAAGAGGTTTTTCCAAGTTACGGAAAAACCCCGACTTACCAAAGTGCACGGATTATGGTTATGTTAAGAAGCTATTGCCTCATGAATTTTTCAGCATGATCCTCCCTGTCATTGCTATACCTGATGATGTACATGCCTGCCGCGAGGTTCTTTGTATCGATGGTATTTGCGCCTTGCACGAGGTTTCCACGGCTGAGCGTGCGGCCGCTATAATCCATGATCACAAAGCTGAAGGCGGAAGGACTGTTCACATAGGCCGCATGGCTTACCAGGTTGCCCACCAGTGAAGGCCTGGCCATCGTACCCTCATTATTGCGAAGAACGATCGTGTTTGAATAATGTGTTCTGCCGTTGTCGAACCTTACCTGCATACGGTAGTAGGCCGAGCCGGCAGAGGCCGGTGTATGCAGGTATGTGCGCTGGCCCGATGCTAAACTGGCAACTGGATTATAACGTATGCCATCGAACGAAGATTCGAGCACCTGGGCCACAATTGCCTCATCGGCATCGACGATCCAGTTCAGCCGGTGCCTGCTGCTTTCTGTCAGACCGCGAAGTTCAAGCTTGCGGAGCGGCAGCACGGTAGCAGGGGTGAAGGAGGCGTTTACACTGTATGAGCCGAGACTTGCATATTCGGGCGCATAGATATTTCCTTTGCCCTGGATGCGAAGCTGGTAGGTTCCGGCATTGAGTACCGTATCTATCGAAAGGCTCAGCAGGCCTTCGGGGTTGTAGCTTGCAACAACGGCATTGTTTTGCATGAGGTCAACCTGCATATCGAGATTGGAACCCGAGTTGCCTGTACCGATGTTATAAGGAATGGCATCCGCCTTGAAGGTGCCGGTAGCCGGGAGCGTAAAAGCAAAAAAATCTTCGTCGGTAGCCCGCTCGATCACTCCATTTACATTAAAATGATTTGTTGAGAGCTGAATAGGTGTTGCAGTAGCCGCACTGCCGCCGTGGTCGTCGGTCCTGTAGCCAAAGCCATTGGTGGCGCTGGTGATGATGCCGAGATCGTCCTGGATGTTATTGCAGCCAAAAGGATTGGCGCCATTGTTCCAAAGCGTCATATTGCGGCTGTAGCTGATGCCCATGATGGGAGCCCAGGCTATCTCGCCCGAGCCGGCGCCGGGGTTATATTCCGAAGTTTTAACACAATTGCCGTCGTAAGAAGACTGGTGCCTGAGGCCAAGAGTATGCCCGGCCTCGTGCGATACAGCTTCGGCTACTTTTTTGGGATGATAACCGAGGAGCGCTGAAAATACAAAGGCCGGCGTATTGTCATTCCAGGTAAAGGAGCCGATATAGGCAATACCGCCTGCCGCACCATACCATTCGGAGGTAACGGTAACGATCACCCGCATTCTCCTGTTGGCCGGCCTGGAAAGAAAAACGGTCGAGTCGGTTGTAACATTGATGTTGAAGGGACGGTAGTCCTCGGCTACACGGTTGAATACTTCGGTGATCTGCTCGTTGGAAAGATTAGCCGGTCCGCAGTTGATAGGTCCGCTGCCATTCCAGCTTGTGCCGTTAACAAGATGCCCGTCGAAGTCGATGAAAATTGTTGCCTGGGCAGAAGGATAGCTGTTGTAGATTGGTACCTGGGCAAGGCTGGTGAATGAAGCCAGCAGCAGGCAGATCAAAAAGGTGATTGGATGGAGGTTTTTCATTGCTGTAGGTTTTGGAAGGATAGGATAGCGGGTAGCGGATCGGAGCCTTGGCGGCTTATTCGTTCATAAGGTCGTAGTAATTTTTTTTCTGGAGAATGTAGCTGCCGTTTTCGAGCACGATCTCATAAGCATCGGAATTGTTCTTGCTCATGATGCGGCCCGAATAGCCATAGCTGCGGTCTGCATTAAGCGACCGTGTAAGGGTGAGGATGGCATCCTGCCTGTTGCTGCAGCGAATGACGATGCTCTGGAGAGCGGGATCCTGCAGGTCTGCCGAAACAATGGTGCCTTCCAGGGTAAGCTTGTCGGACAACTGAAGGCTTACCGTAGCGCCAGCAGAAAGCCTGAGTGCTGCATCCACCGCTGTTAGCTTTACCGTCATTTTTTGAGGTAGTTCGGCGAAAAGTTTGGGCTTGTTATAATCGGGTTCGTTGAGAGGAAAATCCTGTTTCTGTGCCATGGCCTGGAGACAGGCAAACGCAAATAAGGCGCTCATAGCGCAATTTTTTAGTTTTTTCATTGGATAATTGAATTTTAGGATTCGCAGCCATGGCTGCGGTTTTCATAACGGCACGCGTGCAATATTTAAAAAAAAGAACAGGATTTCAAAGAGCCGCGAAAAAAAATTTTAAAAATTAAGTATATACACCGAAGACCGCTAGTAAATGTACGATAGCTGCCGGCTATCGCGTTGGCAGCTCCGGCTGGCCAAAAAGATCCGGGATGGCTTTATTTTCTATAAAGAAATCAATACTGGCCTGTGCTCAGCATAACAAGGGTGCAGGCTATAACGGGTCGTATATTCTGTGCTTCCGCTCTTTGCATAAGGTCTTCGTTCTCGGTACCAGGGTTGAAGATGATGCGCTTTGGCTTCAGGCCCAGTATATAATCATAATATGCTTCCTGGTTTCCAGGGTTGAGGTAGAGTGTAATGGTGTCGATGCCGGCTTCGTCAACCTCGGATGTCTGGATCGGTACATCCGCCACCTGGCCTGCTCTTTTTCCTACGGCTACGACCGGGTGGTTATGTGCCCTCAGGCGGTTGATGGCCAGGTAGCTGTAACGCGAAGGGTTGGCCGAGGCGCCCAGCACAAGTGTCTTTTTGGAGCTTGCCATGCAGTAAAGGTACAAAGCCTGTGCCATTGGCCGTTAATGACGGTATAAGCGAACCCAGTGGCCATGGTCTTTCTTCGCCTTAGTTTAAAATGCCTCGCCGTGGGTCATCCTGATAACAGGTTTGGCCAGGAAGGGCAGGGTGCTAAAGCCCTGAACGAACACATTGCTGAGCAAGGGACTTCCGAAAAAGCGCTGGAGGACCCTGCCTGTCCGCAACCGTTTATGAAAATGGTGCTTCCAGCTTTGTGCATACTTTGTCTCCATCTGCACCCTGCTCATCTTTCCGCTTAAAAAACCGGCCGACAGGTCCGCTGCCAGCTTGCCGGTATGCAGCGCTATGCTCATGCCATTACCACAGAGTGGCGTGATCATGCCTGCTGCGTCGCCGAGCATGAGCGCATGGTTCTCTACCTGTGTTTTTTTTCCAAAGCCTACCTGCGAAATCGTTATAGGAAAGGTCGAGCAGACCTCGGAGCGCTCAAAGATCTCCCGCAGCCTTGGATTTTTGTGAAGGATGTTTTTTTCCATGCCGGCTATGCTGCCGCCCTTGCGCAGGTTGGCTGCCCTGGTAAGATAGCAGAGACAATAGCGATCCTCTTCGATGCGCGATATGCCGCAGTAGCCATCGCTGAAATTATGAAGGCCGATCACATTATCCGGCCACCGGGTTTTTATATGGTATTTGACCGCAACATGGTTATCGAGCCTTTTGTCCTGGTGGTCCAGGAATTCGCGGTTCAGCTTCAGGTCGAGCAGTCCGCGTTTGCCGTGTGCGATAAGGCAGGTAGTTGCAGTGATCTCTTTTTTGCCCTCTATCGAAGAAACTGAGAGTCTGAATCCTTCGTCGAACCCGATGTCGTCGACCTTTGCGCCGGTAACGACCTCTACGCCTTTTTCGGCCGCAATGCCGGCGAGCTGCTCATCGAGCCGGTAGCGGCTAAGGCCAAAGCCACCGAGCGGCAGTTGTGCGCGAAAGCTTTTGCCATTGGGTGCCGTTAGCAGCAGGGTATCGATAAGCGGGAGATTCATTTCTTTCAGCGGCAGTCCGAGCGATTCAAGAAATGGCCAGCTTTCAAGGCTGATGTATTCGCCGCAAACCTTATGAAAGGGATAGTTTTCTTTTTCAAACAGCACCACGCGGTAGCCCAGTTCTGCAAGTCGGATGGCAGCAGCAAGGCCTGCCAGCCCCCCGCCCGCAATAGCTGTATCATAATGGTTTTGTGTATGCATGGCTATAGCAGGTTATGAGCCAGCGGAAGGCCCAGCGCCACCGGCAGGAATAATCACTGATGCCTGCGGTTGAAAGAAGCCTTCGCCAATCGTTTTTTTTAAAGCCCCTTCGAACAGACAGGGGTGCATCGTTCTTTACCAGGTAGCTCCGGGAGAAAAGCCTGGTAAGCAGTGCAATGGAATGATAGGCGAGCGGATGCCGGTGCAGGTCGTTGATAAAGAATCCCGAACTGCTGTTCGCCTTCATCCATCTCAGCATGTATACAAGCTCCTCGTCGGTAAAATGATGACAGAAAAGGGAAGAAAAAACAATGTCCGGTTTTTCCCCAAATGTAATATCCCGGTAATCGGACCTGATGAAGCTGATGCCATGATTCTTTTGCTCACCGCTGGCATAGCTGATGCATTCAGGATTGATATCGATTCCGGTGAGCCTGATTTGCAGCGAAGCGCTGTGTGCCCAATCCCTGATCACCCGCAGGTTGTCGCCTCCGCCGCAGCCCAGTTCTGCAAGATGCCATTGACGCCGCCCCGGTTCTCTCCTCGTTAAGCTTTTGAAGCCCGACAGGGTGATGGCATGCCCGCCAAGACGCGCATTGATGAGGTCAAGCTCCTGCATATTCTGTTTGATATCCTCAAAAGGAATATCATCCCGGTCAAGGAGCTCTTTTTCGTATGTGCGTTGCCGGAAGGAAGGCATTACCAGTGTGCTGTAAAGGTTTCGACGGTGAGGCCCGGTCCGAATGCTGCACCAAAGAGTTTGCTGATGTCTTTTTTCTGCTGCATCATTCTTTTCAGGACAAATAAGATCGTTGCCGAGGATAAGTTACCGAATTCACCCAATACATCAAAAGAAGACTGCAGGGATGCTTCGTCGAGGCTGAGTGTTTTATGGATCGCATTCAGGATGCTTTTGCCACCGGGATGAATGCACCAGTGGCTGACCTGTTCCCTGGACATGTCCTGCTTGCGGAGGGCTTTGTCCACTATGCCGCCAAAATCGGCTTCGATAAGGTCGGGCACATAACCGCTGAGGGTCATAAGGAAGCCTGTTGAGGACAGCTCCCAGGCCATATCCCTTTTGCCTTTTGGAAGGATCTCGCTGTAAAAGGAATCGATGGTAAGGCCTTCGTGTTCATATCCGTCGCCTGTAACAAGAACGGCGGCGGAGCCGTCGCCAAAGAGCAGGGAGGAAGCAATATTGTCGAGTGTATTCTCGCGCTGGAAATGAAGCGTACAGATCTCGGTGCAAACCACGAGAACCCTTGCGCTTGCATCGGCCTTGCAGAGGGCATCGGCGATCTTGAGGGCATGGATGGCCGCATAGCAGCCCATGAAATTGACCGAGGTGCGGAAGATGTCTTTTTCGAGGTCCATCAGCTCCATTACCTGGAGGTCGAGTCCTGGCGCGCTCATGCCGGTGCAGCTGACCGTAATAAGGTGTGTGATCTTTTTATGATCGTGCGTATGGTTGAGACAGTCCCTGATGGCGTCGACCGAGAGCAGGGGCGCCTGCTTGTTGTAAACGCTCATTCTTTGTTCGATCGATGGAAAAGGCTCGAGGTTTTCGGTGGCGGGATAGAACTTCCACTCCTGCAGGGGCTTGCCGTAGTCGGCCAGCACCGAATAGCGCTGCTTTATGCCGCTTTGCTGGTAGATAAAGCGCATCTTCCTGCGGTCTGCTTCTCCAGCCGCATACACCTGCTGCATGAATTGCAGTATGTTCATCTGGTCATGGCAAAAAGCAGGAACGGCCGTGCCTATGGAAACGATCTTACTCAATGTTCCAACAGAATTAAGGTTAAAAAAAACGCCGTCGTGCAGAGCGTTGAGATGATATTCATTTTAAGACTGTGACTGAAATCAGCCGCGCTTTCATCGCGCCATACTTTCAGCATCCAGTACAGAAAAAACAGTACCACCGGAAAACTGATGAACAAAAAAAGCAGGAAATGGTTGGAACGTTTAACGGAAGAAAAATACTGAAAGAGCAGGGCATTGGCCAGCAGGAAAAGCAGCAGGCTGAAAACAAAGCTTCCCCGCTTGCCAAGCAGGTAGCTGATGGTGATCACACCGTCTTTTTTATCGGCCTCGTGCTGGTATACCTGGGTGAGCGGATACAGCGCACCAATAAGCAGGCTGGAAACCAGGCAGGGTATCAGTGGCGGCAGGTCTGTGGCCCCTGGCTGCACGCCTTGCCAGGTAAGCAGGAACACAAGGGCACCCTGGCAGGTAAAAACCGTAAGAAAGCCGGCAACCGGGTAGCGCTTAAGACGAATGCCGCGGTAGCTATAAGCCCTCGAGGCAAGAATGTAGAGCAATATACCCAGTGCAAAGGCTGAGCTGATAAAGAAGGAAAGCAGCACGGCCAGCAAGTCCATGAGGACCGTAGCCCAGTAGAGCTGACGGGTAGGCAATAACGGCGATGCCAGTCCGCCGATGGGTGTTTCGTCGCGGTCCATGTAGGAATTATAGCCATTGCTGGAAGGGTAGACCAGCAGGTGAAGAATGGTAAAGACCAGCAGTGCATAGCCCCTGTCGATCACCGGTGCCTGGCTCAACGCAAAAAGATAGACCGGCAAAAGAAAAAGGGAAAAATGAAAACGCAGTAATTGTATGGTAGAGGGCTGCAGCACAAAGGAAAGGTAGGAAGAAACTGCAATAGCCCGGCATTCATCTATTGCATCGAATGAAGGGCTATCCTGTTATCCTCGCTATCGGTAATGAGCGCCCAGTACCCGAGGTTAGGTGCTATCAGGGATTTTTGATTTACTATTTTGCCGCCCGCGGTTTCCACCCGGTCGAGTACGGGCTGCAGATCGGGTTCGCAATTGAGGTAAACCAGAGTGCCATTAGCGGAGGGCGTGTAAAAATCGGGATGATGAACGATGGCGCCGCCCCTGCCTCCGTTCTTGAAATCGTAAAGCAGGAAGCCCATGCGGGCAGGGCCCATGGTATTCTCCGGCATTTCGTAATTGAAAATGGATTCGTAAAATTTTTTTGCGCGGTCGAAATCGGCCACTGGTATCTCGAACCAATTAATGGCATGGGTATTCAGGTGCATAGAGGCTGGTTTGGCTACAAGTTAGAAAACATAGCCTGCACTGCAAATGCCGGGAGGACAAAATTACCTAACCGGCACAGGTTCACTGGTAATATGAACTGGTGAAATTATACAGAGCTGCCATCCGCCTTACCTGCGGAACCGCCTAACGATCCAAAGTATAAGCGCAACCACGAGAACGATCAGGATGACTGCCGTCCACATACCAGCCTGAAAAATATCACCGACCAGCTCGCATGAGCTAAATGTCATTGCCACTGCCAAACAACACAGCCATAAATAGGAATACTGTTTCATGAGTTCGCCTTTTAATATAAGTATGCAAAAGCGCTGCCAAATGGCAAGGCGGAGCGTGGTGCTTTTTATTATGAGCCTGCATACTCCAGCCTGCTTGCGTGAATAGGGCGGCAGGATGCAGTGCCTAGTTTTGGAAATGGTAATCGATGGCGAAAGACACAGCTTCTGTAAATGAGAAATATGATGAAGCAACGAGATTGTTTCAAATGGGATTTAAATCCTCGCTGTCTGTGTTCCCGCTGGATAAAATATGGAAGGCAGAAGGGTATTGCCCAAACGTCTGCTGTGCGATGAATATACCTGTTAAGAATCTAAATTGATCACCGTAGACTCGCCAACGAGGTTTATCTGGTCATCATCCTCGTCTATATTTGTCCAGTAAGTCTTAAATCTTCTCTCCTGACGGTTTCGAGGTAGATCTCAGATTGCACTAACAGGTCGTTGATCAAGCCTTTGATTTTTTCAAACTTAACATCTTCGAAAAGATACTTCTGCCAAAAAAGGGCTTCGCCGGATTGTGATTTATCATCCCTGAGCATTACCGAAATGACAAAATCCCATATTGGCGATTGTATATCCCTGGAGTTGGGCGATGGACTTATTCGTATTTCTTTTACGAAGGGGCCGCTATTCCAAACGATTACCTTGCCTTCGAGTTCTGTATAAGGCGTGGTGTGAAAAACATAAGTTACAGGCTGTACCGCCCGTTCCGCTCCGCAGCAAATTTCGTAATGGTATCATGTATCGATGCTAACTCGGTCATAGAAGATGCCGGGGAGTTAATCTGAGTTATTTGAAACTGGCTGGTGATTGACCGGCCATGTGAAGTTACAAAATTTACAGAGGCAGCTTTATTGGCTGGTTGTGGTGCTGGCTACTATGTTCAACCTGCCAGGATTTCTTTATTTCCCCAAACAAGACATCCACGCCGCTCCAGTTCCTTAAGTTTTTCAAATGGAACAATTTCAAGCGATTTCACCGGGAATTCATTGGTGAAGTACTCGATCACGTCGTCTCCAATGAAATGTCCATAGTTGTCGCCCGTTTTTGAAATAACAAAACAGAATAGCTCCGGGGGAACCGTTGCAATGAAACCCATGAGTGCGGTCTTGCCAATCTCTGCTTTGAAAGTATAGGTATTGATATAGCTCATAGGCATTCCCTGGTTTAGTTTATTCCCTGCCTGAATCGTGATCCTATAGTTGATCCTTGCAGCATCAAAAATAATGGAAAGGCAAGAAGCGTTGATCACCGAGACCCTTGTGTTGACATCATCGGGGGATTTATGATTTTTGAATAGTCATTCGCAAAATCACGAGGCATAGGTAAATGACCAGGCAGGCCTTCTTGGGTTTATTGTCTATAATGCAGCCGCCTATTCACTGAGGATGGTATACACAAAAAGGCTTATGATAAGGCTTCATTTCCGTCTGTGCCTGGGGAGATCAACCTGCTTCATCAGGTAAAAACCTCTCCATCGCCCGTTGAAAACCCATTGTTGCTGCTGCAAAACCCCTTCTCTTTACTTCGGATCAAAAAAGAGGACAGCAATGCTCGTGAAGACCTATGGCAGCGCCGTATACGGTGTGGATGCCATTACCATTGCCATCGAAGTGAACTGGATGCAGACTGGTGCTGGTTATATGATCGTGGGCCTGCCCGACAATGCCGTGAAGGAAAGCCTGCAGCGCGTGGAGAGCACGATCAGGAGCATCAGCCATTCCATGCCGCGGTCGCGCATCGTGGTGAATATGGCACCTGCCGACCTGCGCAAGAGCGGTACCGCCTTTGACCTGCCTATCGCCATAGGCATATTGGCGGCGACAGACCAATTGGGCAATCCGGAGCCCATCAGCCGGTATGTGATCATGGGGGAATTGAGCCTGGATGGTGAGATAAGGCCGATCAAAGGTGCCCTGCCCATAGCCATACAGGCGCGAAAGCAGGGCTTTAAAGGGCTTATTGTGCCTGCGGCCAATGCCAGCGAGGCCGGTATGGTCAATAACCTGGATGTATATGGGGTCTCTCATATCCGTGAGCTCGTGGAGTTTTTCGAGTCCGGAGAAAAAAGCCTGCAGCCCGTTACCATCAATACAAGGGAGACGTTTTTCCAGGCCCAGTATGATTTCGATATCGACTTTGCCGATGTAAAAGGTCAGGAGCATATCAAGCGCGCCCTCGAGATCGCGGCCGCCGGCGGGCACAATGCGGTGCTGATTGGTCCGCCGGGGGCGGGCAAGACCATGCTGGCGCGAAGGTTGCCAACCATCCTGCCGCCTTTGAGCCTGCACGAAGCTCTGGAGACAACCAAGATCCATTCTGTTGCGGGCAAGCTGCCGGAGAATGCCACATTGGTATCGCGGCGGCCTTTTCGATCGCCGCATCATACGATATCGGATGTGGCCCTGGTAGGCGGAGGCGGCGTACCCCAGCCTGGAGAGATATCGCTCGCTCACAACGGTGTGCTTTTTCTCGACGAGCTGCCCGAGTTCAAGCGCACCGTTTTGGAGGTGATGCGTCAGCCAATGGAGGAAAGACGTGTGACCATATCGAGGGCCAGGGTGGCTGTTGACTTTCCTGCCAGCTTCATGCTGATTGCCTCCATGAATCCTTGTCCCTGCGGCTATTACAACCACCCCGAACGCCAGTGCAGCTGTCCGCCCGGTGGCGTGCAGAAATACCTGAACAAGGTATCAGGCCCCTTGCTCGACCGGATCGACCTGCACGTGGAGGTAACGCCGGTAGCTTTTGGCGAGCTCTCCTCGACCCGTCCGCAGGAGGCATCGGCTTTCATCCGCGACCGTGTGATGGCAGCCCGCCAGGTACAAACCGAACGCTTTGCGGGCCAGGAAGGCATCTATTGCAATGCGCAGATGGGCAGCAAGCTGCTGAAAGAAATCTGTAAGATCAACGGCGCCTCGCAGAAACTGCTGCAGCTTTCGATGGAAAGGCTGAATCTTTCTGCCCGTGCTTATGACAGGATACTAAAGGTGTCGAGAACGATCGCGGACCTCGGTGGCTGCAGCGAGATC
>DASTPZ010000253.1:0-11957 GCA_035761965.1 Flavisolibacter sp.
CCGGCGAATTCGGCAACTCATTTGCAAGCAGTACCAACCTGCCCAAGATCATGGTGAGCTGGGATGACCATCATACCGGAACTACCGCTGGAGGTGGAAAGGTGCATACCGTGCTTGTGGGAACAGCTCCCAACCGCATCCGCATTATCGAGTGGTTTGTTACCGTGCCTCGAAACGCATCCGGTCCGGCCAACACGAGATTCCAGCTTTGGCTCCATGAAACCACCAATCTTATTGATTTCGTCTATGGAGCCAGCGGCGGTACAACTGCCAGCACAAGCTATGGCCTCGGTGACGTTATTCCAGAAATATTTTTAAGCGTGACTACTGCCGCCGGCGGAGGAACTGCTTCGACTACCACGGCAAACAACTCAAACACGATCTGGCCGGGCAATGGAACAAGGTACCGTTTCACGCCTGGTGCGCCTCCCGCACTGGACCTGGCTTTTGTTTCTCTCAGCGTGCCCATTGCCACCTGCCCGAACAATGCCCTTCCCGTTACTGCAACCATCAGGAATGCCGGCAATTCGGTCGTAGACTTTTCTGCTAATAACCTTGCTATTTCCACCAACGTTACGGGTGCTTCCACACAAACGCTGACAGGTTCGCTGAACAGCGGCACGCTTGCTCCCGGTGCAACCCAGGTAGTAGCGCTGACCAATGCCAACGTAACTGCCACTGGTATACATTCTTTTAAGGGAAGACTGCAGATTACGGGTGATACCTATGTGATAAACGACACGGTTGTTGCGCCGGTTCAGGTGTACCCTTCCGGCACCACGCCGGTCGTATCAAATTTTACAGGCTATACAGGTGCTAACTTGGCAACAATATTTCCGGGCTGGAATGAGGGTGTTGGTGCAACAAGCCCAGTAATCGGCAATTCCGCATGGACGAGCACGACCGGCGTCGGTGGCGCTTCCAACGTTACTGCCAAGCTTAACCTGTTTACCAATAGCAGGGTTGAATGGCTCGTTACGCCGAAATTCACGGTTGCTGCCAATATGGGCCTTGCCTTTGACGTGGCTGTTACGGATTTTGCCAGCACCACTACCTCCGATGTGATGGGCTCTGATGACCGGGTGTCTGTAATGATCTCAACGGATTGCGGCGTTACCTGGACCGAACTTAAAGCGTTCACGGCGGCAGATAACCTGCCAAGGATCCTGCGCAACTATACCGTCGATCTCTCAGCCTATACAGGACAGAGTGCCATTATCGGATTTAAGGCAACAGACGGTCCGGTTGATGACCTGCCGGATTATGATTTTCATATCGACAATGTGAACATAGACGCCGGCTGCTCTACCGCACCGGTGGCAGGTACACTTTCCGCTAACCCGGCTACGGCCTGCTATAACGAGACAATAACCCTGTCACTTACAGGAGCCACAGCTGGTATCGGCGTTACCTACCAATGGCAGCGGTCTCCCATAGCCGTTACCGATTGGGTTGACCTGCCCGGCGCTACTTCAACAAGCTATGTATTCAATGCAATCGGCAGCTACCGTTACCGCGTGGTGGTTAAATGTATCTACAACAACCTCACCGATAATACTGCCCCTCTGACCGTGAGCGTTTCAGCGCCGGTAAGCTATGCGTCTTTCCCCTATACGCAGGGCTTCGAAAGCTGGATAAACGGATGCGGCACAACCGACCGTCCAAGCAGCAACTGGGGAGCCGCGCCGGCGACAGGTAATAACTCCTGGAGAAGGTACGACCAGGGTTCTTCCGCAAGCTGGGGCAACCTTGCCTTAGGCGGCTATACTCCCGCTTCGACCAACGGATCACATTCTGCAAGGTTCCATAGCTACCAGGCCAGCAGTGGCTCGGTTGGCTTCATGGATCTCTGGATCAATCTCAGCGATCCATCGACGAACAAATACCTCACATTCGACTATATCAACACTTCAGGAAGCGATGTGTTGGCCATACTGCTTTCCACCGATGGAGGCTTGAACTTTACGCAGGTGGGGGCCAATCTTGGTGTACAGGCTGCCTGGGGCAAAAAAGAGTTCCGTATCAACAGTACCTCTGCTACCACGATCATACGGTTCAGGGCTACCAGCGATTTCGGAACAACGGATATTGGAATCGACAGCCTTTCGGTTATAAACGGCTGCTCGGGTACACCAACCGGCTTCACGGCCGCCGCTGCAGCAGCTACTGTTTGCTATGGCGAGCCCATCGCCCTCAGCCTTACTGGAGGCACGATTCTGCCAGGCATATCCTACCAGTGGCAGCAGTCTTTCGACGGCACTACATGGACCGATCTGGCTGGAGCCACCACTGCAAGCTATACGGTTCCCGCAGTTTACCTCGCTTCGCAGTTCCGCGCTATCCTCACCTGTTCCGATGGCAGCGCTTCAGGAACTTCCACGGCGGTTTCTGTCGGTGTTACTTCACAGCCTGTTTATGCAACGCTCCCCCATGTACAGGGTTTCGAAGCCTGGACTAATGGTTGCGGTACCTCTGATCGTCCCGGTCCGAACTGGGGCAATAGTCCTATTACCGGCGAAAGCTCTTGGAGAAGGCATAACGAAGGACAGGGCACTGCGGGCTGGACAAACAATGGAGGAATATACTCTCCCGTATCTACCGAAGGTACAGCCTCCGCGAGGTTCCATTCCAATACTGCGCCAGCCGGAAGTACTGGTACGCTTGACCTGTTTATTGACCTCAGCAGCGCCACATCCGATAAGCTTATCAGGTTTGATTATATCAATACTTCCGGAAGCGATAGCCTGGTAGTATTTTTCTCCGCCAACGGGGGCCAGAGCTTTGTACGGCTCGACAGCATACAGACAAGGTCTGCCTGGTTCACGAAATCGATCATTCTTCAGAGCAATTCCGCGACGGCTGTTGTGCGTTTCCGCGCTTATAGCGATGATGGTACTACCGATATCGGATTGGATAATGTAAAGGTGCTCGTAGGTTGCACGGGGTCACCAGCCGGAGGTGCTGTCAGCGGTCCTGGCGGCAGCTCAACTGTTTGTCTTGGTAATTCGCTTACACTCGGCATTACCGGCCAAACGCAGGCTACCGGCATTACCTACCAGTGGCAGGTATCATCAAACAATGTAAACTGGACTGATACCGCGGGTGCTACTAGCGAGACCATCACCATATCTCCAACAACAAATACCTGGTACAGGGCAATTGTTGTGTGCAGCAATACCAACGATACCTCATATGCGGCTTCGCTGCAGGTGTCTGTTGACAATCCGCTCGTGACCTCCACTACGGCAGCAACACGCTGCGGTTACGGAACGGCTACCCTGCAGGCGGTTTCAACGCCTGGTGCGAGCCTGAGCTGGTACACTGCTGCACAAGGTGGATCACTGGTGGGCACAGGTACTTCGTTCACCACGCCGAATCTTTCTGCCACAACTACTTATTACGTTGCAGCGAATACCGGTGTTCCCCTGACCTCGGTGGGAGCAGCCTCCGTGGCGTCCTTCCCGAATGCAGGTACTTTCAGTAGCACGAACGCAGGAATCCTGTTTGATGTTCTTGGCAATGGTGTCAGGATCCAGAGCGTTGACATCTTCCCGACTTCCCCCATCGGAACGCGGTTCAAGATCGTTGTACGTGCCGGCGGCGGTGGCGGACAGATCATTGCTACCTACCAGGACACGCTGCGTGCTACGGGTACGACCGCAAACCCGGTTGCCGTAACGGTTCCTGTTAACTTTACCATTCCTCAGGGTACCGGTTATGCTATGACCTTCTCTGACGGCGCCATGTCGGCTCCGTTCACTGGCACGGCCGTTTATCCCGAAGCCCTGAGAAACAACCCTGCAACAGGCGTGGCATTTCCTTATCAGGCTCCGGGGCTACTTAGGCTTACCGATGCCACTCTAAGCGGCGTTTGGTATTATTTCTACAACTGGCAGGTGACCAATGGCTGCGTAAGCCCGCGTACGGCTGTAACGGCTACAGTTACGCCACCGCCAACATTCGACCTGCCGGCCAATACAACGGTGTGCAACAACGCAGTTACACCACTCTCCGTTGCTTCGAGCCTCGTGAATTATGATTCTTATATCTGGACACCTGCAACTGGTCTGTTCACCGATCCTGGTGCGACCATACCTTACACAGGCGATAGCAGGTCGATCGTGTTTGCTAAGCTGGGCACTCCGGGTGTAACCACTTATTATGTAAATGCGCTGAATACTACTTCCAATTGCGCCGACCTTGATTCGGTAAAGCTGAATGTACTGCCCGGGGCGATCACTATTTCAGCTACCACTACCAATATCTGCACCAGCGGCCAAACCTCGCTCAGGTTGGATCCTGCCACAGGCTATAGTGGAGCAAGCTTTGAATGGCAGTCGTCCACCGATGGCACCAACTTTACCACTATCGCAGCGGCCACGGGCCTCAATTTCAATACGCCCGTTCTTACTGCCACCACTCATTACAGGGTAATTGTGAAAGACGCGGCGGGCAACAGCTGCTTGCAGTCGACTATCACCATCAATGTATCGAACCCGCAACTGCTTACAGGCACCGGTGCCAATCGTTGCGGCGCAGGAACGCTTACGCTCCAGGCAACCTCGTCAACCGGTACCACTATCAATTGGTATACAGCTGCGGTAGGTGGTTCACTGGTTGGTTCCGGCACTTCCTTTACCACGCCGAACCTTACCGCTACCACCACTTACTACGCGGCTGCCATCGAAACTTCCGGAGCCGGTATAGCGTCGGTGGGTGCAGGAGCCAATACAAGCACCTCTTACGAGAGTCCATTTTATCATTTCTATGGCGGAAGGAGAAGCCAGTACATGATCCTTGCTTCGGAACTTTATGCCGCTGGCATCGTTGCGGGCAATATCAATTCTTTGGCATTTGATGTGGTTTCACCTGGCGTTAGCTATAATGATTTCCGTATCGGTATAAAGACTACAACGGCTGCTGCCATGACGGGCACCCTGGAAACAGGATTTACTTCGGTTTACACGGCTCCGTCGGTGACCCCTGTTGCCGGTATCAATACCTATGCCTTCCTTGCGCCTTTTGCCTGGGATGGCAGCTCGAACATCATTGTGGAAATTTGCTGGAGCAACAACAATACCGGGGGTACAAGCGCTACCGTTCGCGCAGACAATACCAGTTACGTTTCGCATGCCTATTACAGGAGTGATAACGAAACTTCTGCCGTCATCTGCGGTACTACTTCGGCGACCAGCACCCAGAGTGCGCGCCCAAAAATGATCTTCAATGCAACGCGGGGCTGCCAGTCGGCACGCACACCGGTTGCGGCGACCATCAACGACGTTACAGCCATCACTACGCAGCCCGTAGACCAGGCAGCCTGTCCCGGCGGAAATGTGATATTCAGTGTAGCATCGGCAGGCGTCAATCTTACCTACCAATGGAGAAAAGGGGCCAACAACATTGCCGGCGCGACCAATGATTCACTTATACTTTCCAATGTATCAGCAGCCGATGCGGGAAGCTACAGTGTGGTAATAACCGGACTTTGCGGCTCGGCCACATCAGCCACAGTTAACCTGACTGTTTCCGCTACCAATAACTGGGTGGGCACGGTAAGTTCAGACTGGAATGTCGCTGCCAATTGGTGCGGTAACGTGCCTACGGCCAGCAGCGATGTTCTGATTCCTTCAGGAACACCGTTCCAGCCCGTCATCAATGGACTTGCCAACGTAAGGAGCCTGACGATCAATGCAGGGGCAAGCCTGACGGTATCTCAAAACGCACCGCTCAATATCTTTGGTAATTTCACAAGCAATGGAAGCTTTACCGCACCAAACGGACTGGTCTTCTTTAGAGGCACATCCAACCAAACCGTTGGCGCTATAACAGCAGGAGCTATCATTGTCAATGGAGCAGGCATTACGCTCGCCGGCAATATGACAGCCGGCACCAACCTGGTGCTCCTTAATGGCAACATAACGCTTGGCTCGAACAATATCACGATCAATGGCTCGGCAACAGGTTCGGCGTCAAGCCATATCATTACCAATGGCACAGGTTCGGTTATTGCCAACGGTGTCGGTCTTAACCCGGTTGAAATACCTGTAGGACCTGATGCGACCAGCTATAACCCTGCTATTATCAGCAATGGCCAGGGACGCAACTTTACCGTGCGCGTGGTAACAGGTCATAACCCTGCGATAGCCAACAGCGGAAGAGCGATCAACCGTACCTGGCATATCACGCCAAATACGGCGCCTCCGGCTAACGTAAACATCCTGCTCCAGTATGCCGATGCAGATGCAAACGCTTCGGCATCACCAACCGCGATTATGGAAGTAGGGGTTCACAATGGCACTGCCTGGGCGCTTGTAACACCAGCGGTTACGCCAAGCGGACTTGCAGCCAGCCGCCAGGTAGGCATCCAGACGACCCAGTTTGGCCCAACAGTTATAGGCAATGCGGGCGCTATTCATTCGGTTACAGCCGTGCCAAGCATTGATCCCGATGTAACAGGTATCATGCTGATGCCAAACCTGGTTCAATCCAACACTGTTCTGCGTGTGAACATGAGAAGAACAATGAAGGTGAGCTGGAATATTATTGACATGAACGGCAGGGTAGTGATGGTGATCAACCAGCAGATGCTCACCGGCCAGAACGATATCCAGCTCCAGCTGGGTCATCTTGCGGCTGGCATGTATCACATCATTGGCGGTACTGAGCAAGGCCGTACGAAGATGGTGAGGTTCATCAAACAGTAATCTATCACATGCATATAAATCCCGCTCAACCGAGCGGGATTTTTTTTGCCCGGAATAAGCTTCCGTACTGTCTCATCTGTTTGAAGCCGGTCAATGGTCCTGCTAAAGACCGGTACGCCGCGAATCTCTCCCAGAGGCGCTTTGCCCTTTAACATTTGGAATCCCTTCTTCTCTTTATTTTTATCCCATGTTTGCTGCAAGGCAGATGCCATACCACCAGACCAACTCCTTCTCGAAGATCGTGCTCGATTATCTTGAAGGCGATGAAAGGCTCAGATCCTTTTATTCTCTACCCCCGACACTGGCGGGGATCGAACAGGCCATTGAAAAAAAGAAGCAACAGGGTCTGGACAGGACCTTGCTTGTTAACCGCCTTAAAGAGCAATACGGCGCCTTGGATCCTGGCAGCCGCGTACGCGACAATATCGAGGCCCTGCTTTCGGAAAACACCTTTACAATCACTACTGCACACCAGCCTAATCTTTTTACTGGCCCGCTGTATTTTATCTACAAGATTGTGCATGCGATCAAGCTGGCCGATGAGCTTAGCCGCCAGCTGCCTTTGTTTCGTTTTGTGCCTGTTTATTATATGGGCTCGGAAGATGCCGATTTTGCTGAGCTCAACCATACCTATGTCGATGGCAAAAAGATCGAATGGCAGAAGGAGCAGACCGGCGCGGTGGGAAGGATGATCGTCGATCAAACCCTTGTACGGCTGATCAATGAGCTCGAAGGACAGCTTTATGGAAGGGAGCATTCCGCCGGTGTGATAGACCTGCTCAGGCGATGTTACATGCCTGGCAGAAATATACAGGCCGCGACCTTTGAGCTGGTACACGAGCTTTATGCGTCTTACGGACTGATTGTGCTCATCCCAGACGATGCAGAGCTCAAATCGCGGATGAAAACAGTCTTTTCCGACGATCTTTTCCATCACAAGCCTTTTGAAATAGTAAGCGCTGCCTCAGACCGGCTGAGCGAGCACTATGAGCCGCAGGCCCATGCACGCGAGATCAATCTTTTCTACCTGCGCGAAAACATCCGCGAACGGATCGAGCGTAAGAACGGTCGATTTGAAGTGGTCAATACGGCCTATGTTTTTTCTGATGAGGAGATGAGAATGGAACTCGACCGGCATCCTGAACGTTTTAGCCCGAATGTGATCCTTCGTGGGCTTTACCAGGCATCTATCCTTCCCGATGTGGCCTTTATCGGCGGTGGCGGTGAGCTAGCCTACTGGCTGCAGCTGAAAGAGCTGTTCGATCATTACCATATTGTTTACCCGGCCCTGGTGCTGCGCAATTCCTTTCTTATCGTGGAGGAAAAATGGCAGGAACTCATGACCCGGATCGGTCTTGACGTGGAATCGGTTTTTCAAGATGAAAATTCGCTGATGCGGCTGATCGTGGAGAAGCATTCGACCAATGCTGTGTCGCTTAATGGCAATTTTGAGAAAGCCGATGCTTTGTTCGAACAAATAAAAACCCAGGCCGGTGCTATCGATCCTACTTTGCTTCAGCACGTGGCCGCCATAAAAGCACGTTCTCTTAAAAGCCTGCAGGAGCTCGAGAAAAAAATGCTGAGGGCGGAAAAAAGAAAATTCGGCTACCAGCAGCACCAGCTGTCGAAATTGAAGGAAGCCTTATTCCCGCGCGGAGGTCTGCAAGAGCGGGTCGAGAATTTCAGCAGTTTCCATGCCTCCTGGGGCAGCCGTTTCATTGATGAGCTCTACCGTCATGCACCCTCGCTTGAGCAGCGGTTTACCATCCTGGAATGGGCGCAATAGACTTTGATAATTTCTTTCCCGGCTGCTTTTTGAAAGCACGAAATAGAATGCTGGCACCTTGAGGCCTGCCTGTGTTATGCACAGCAAATGCAGGGCTTAAAGCCGCCATTTCATCTTGAACAAAGTGCTTTCCCCGTCGTCATTATCTGATGCCAGGTGGATGGTGATGAACTCTCCTGATTGCTCCTCTACCACCAGGGATTCGATCTTTTGAGGCCCACTGCTTCGAAGGGCACCGGAGATATTAAAAAAAGCATCGGCTTCAAGGGTCTTGTCCGACATCTTTCTTGAGAAATTTTTTATATAGCCAATATAACTGTCCCCGATGGCGCCGTCTGCCTGCGCGTCATCGGTATATTCGGTGGAAGCTGCGAACAGCAGCATATCCAGGGGCTCGTAGTAGATAATGCTGGATAATCCTGACACAAATTTATTCTTCGGCAGGTCCATCCTGATCAGACGCAGGCTGTCGGTCTTTATTCCATGAACGGGATCAAAATCGGTTACCAGGATGTGATTATAAGGGTGGGAGCCATTGGCTCTATTACTGAGGATGAGCTTGTTCCCGACAAGGGCTGTTCCCTCGATATTCCATTCCCTGATCTCAGGGTGAGTGAGAGAAAAATCCCTGATATCGCGTGTTTTTTTCTCAAGGTCGATCCAAAGCACCTTATTACGCCTTGGGCCCGAAAGGGAGCTGAAAGCAAGCAGGTAGTCTTTGCCGCTGGCTTTCACCTGGATGGTAGATTCAATATCAGGCTTGGTCTTTTTTGAAAGCTGTTTTTTCTCGCCTTCAAAAAGACTGATGCTGTCCAGCAACTGGTGATCCTTATCCAGTACCAGCACCTGCCTTGCATCGTCGCCTATCACGTATAGTTTGTCTTTATGATACTCGAGAGTGGAAGCTGAGGGATAATGAGAAAGCTCTGTTACCCTGAGCAGCTGTATATCCTGCGAAGAAGAATTACTCAGTATCAAAAGCGTTAGGATGGCCGCCAGCCCTGAGATGCTCCACTTTTTCATATACCGCGGTTTTAAGTCCATCCATATAATCTGCAATCTTTTTGCCAAGTAATTGATCAGAAATCCCTAAAATTTTCGCAGCCAGTATACCGGCATTTTTTGCCGCATTGAGCGCCACTGTGGCAACGGGTATGCCATTTGGCATTTGAAGTATGGAAAGGATAGAATCCCATCCGTCTATCGAATTGCTGGATTTGATGGGTACTCCAATCACCGGCAGCGGTGTAATGGAAGCAACCATGCCGGGAAGGTGTGCCGCCCCGCCGGCACCGGCTATGATCAGCTTTATACCCCTGCCTGCAGCTGTGCGGGCATAATCGAACATTCTTTCGGGGGTCCGGTGAGCCGACACAACGGTGAGCTCGTAGCTTATTCCGAAAAAAGACAGCATTTCGGCGGCGGCCTGCATAACAGGAAGGTCCGAATCGCTGCCCATAATAATACCTACCAGGGGAGATGGTTTAGCTGTTTGTTGTGGCATGGCTTGTATATAATTTACCGGTTAACGCTCGTCGTTTTCGCCGCCAAAGATGAGATCATTTTACCAATCTGCCCGGACCAGAAAAACAAATTTTATATCCTTTGAAAGAACGTGTAAAAAGGCTCTACAGCCTGACCCACTGGATTATCTTACAAGATCGCCCCTGAGCCTCATCAGTTCTATTTCGGCGACTTTTGTATTGTACCGGGCCTGGATCAGCCTGCTCAATGCATCATAGAGGCTTTGCTGGGCTTCGCGCATCTCGATAAAGGTAGAAATGCCAAGCCTGTACCGTTCCCTGGCAATAAAGATATTCTCTCTTACCAGCTTTATGTTGTCCTCTTCCAGGGCGAGTGCTCTTTTATAAAGGTCATAGTCCCTGTAAGCATTGGCTATGCTGGTATTGACAAGGGCCAGGCTGCGGTCGTAAAGCAATCGTTGCGATTGAATGGTAAGCTCGGCGGCTTTGATGAGCCTGCGGTTATTGAAGCCGTTGAAAATAGGTATGGTGGCTGTAAAGCCATAATTGAATCCCCTATTCTGGTTGAATAATGGCTGAAAAGGATTGATCACCGAGTTGTTGTTGGTGCGGTTAAAATTATATGCAGAGTTGAACTCCAGCACCGGATACCTTTCCGCTCTTCTTAGCCTAAGATCCAACTCCGACAGCGCAAGGTTCTTTTGTGCAATCAGCAGCTCAGGACTGGTTGCTGCTATATTGGTGCTGAATGAATCCAGCAGGAGGGAAGGGTTGAAATTGATGGTCGTATCTTCTATGCTGAAATTATTTCCAACCGGCAATACCAGTAGCTGGTTCAGCTGCTCCTTGAGCTTGTTGATGGCTGTCATCTGCGTAAGCTGGGCAGACCTTTGTGCATTCAGGTCTATTTGGGCCTGCAGCACATCCGGCTTGGCTCCCGTACCGATATCGAATTTGTACTGAGCCAGCCTTAGCCTTTCATTGCTGAGATCGATCTGTTCTTCAATGGCCCTCAGCTGCTGCTCCTGTCTTACGATGTCATAATAGATCCTCATCACCTCGGCAACGGTATTGATCACCTGGTTTTTGATCTGCAGCTCCCCAAGCTCCACGAGCTGTCCTAACCGGTTCCTGGCAATGAACATGCGAAAGCCGTCAAAAAGGGTCCAGTCCAGGTTCAGGGATGCATTTACATTGTTCGACTTTATGCCGCTGCGATCTCTCTTGGTGCCATCTGCCAGTACCTGGCTTTGGTTGTTATTGTTATATACAAGGCCGCCATTGGCGCTAAGCCTGGGCAGCAGGGAATAATTGGCATAGGCATAATCCAGCGCCACCAGGAGCGAATCGTTCCGCGTAAGCTGGATATCGTAATTATTAGCAAGCGATGTGGCGATAGCCTCGTTCAGGGTGATCGGTCTTGTCTGCGACCTGGCTGTACTGGCCGCCAGGCAACAAAAAACTATGAGAACAAAGAATTTTTCTTTCATGTAAGGATCAGATTATATCGTGCTTCCAAATGCCATTTTCAGTTAATGATCAGGAATGAGCTGCCTGTCCCTGGGCCGTTTTTTCCCGCTCGTCCATCAATTCGAGCTCGTTCTTTTGTTTTTTGGTTGAGAAATAGGAATAAATGGCGGGGATCACAAAAAGCGTGAGCACCAGCGAGAACATGATGCCACCCACGATAACGATGCCCAGCGGAATACGGCTGGTAGCAGCCGCACCAAGCGACAGCGCGATGGGCAAGGCACCGAGGGCCATGGCGAGACTCGTCATCAGGATTGGCCGCAGGCGCTGTGTAGCCGCATAAATAGCCGCATCCATCTTGGACATGCCCTGCAGGCGGTTTTGATTGGCAAACTCCACGATGAGGATGCCATTCTTCGTCACGAGGCCGATCAGCATGATCATCCCGATCTGTGAAAATATGTTCAGCGTATGCCCGAATATCCAGAGGGAAAGCAAGGCGCCTGCAAT